>JBFWLD010000243.1:0-2500 GCA_050252315.1 Bdellovibrionales bacterium | reverse complement strand
TCTCAAAGCCGGGGATTTCGACAAGCGAACAAAAGTGCTGACCATCGGAAAGGACAAGAACGGCAAGCCAAGGCAAATAGCGGTTCCACAGAATATAGCCGATTTCTTGACCGGACAGGTGAAGGACAAGCTGCCGACCGCCCCCATATTCATGCGCGCAGATGGCCGAGCTTGGAACAAGGACAGCTGGAAAGGGCCAATTAAGGATGCCGTGACGGCAGCGAAACTGCCAACCGCCGTGTCGGCCTACACGTTACGCCATTGCGTCATCACCGATCTCGTCAATGCTGGTCTGCCGGTCCTGACCGTTGCACAAATCTCCGGCACCAGCATTGCGATGATTCAGGCTCACTATGGGCATTTGGTCGGAAACGCGGCCACCGAGGCGTTGGCAGGACTGGCATTATGATCATGGGCAATAAATAGCCGTCAAAGGAACAGGTGCATTCGCTGGACAGTCAAGGAGGGCGTCACTGGACCTGACGAATGCCCTTGTTCTCGTTTCATGTGTGAGTCAGAAACTCTCCCGACCAGCTCCGGCGCAACTGCTCTATCATTCAGAATGGTTCCTCAAAGTGCGGAAGCTGGTCGAAAGCCAAAAAGCTGATTGGCTTAACAGAATCAATTTCAGCCATCACACGAGCATGGCGGAATGGGGCGGCAGGTTTACCGCCGTCAGGTAGTGTATCTGTTTCAATTTGAGCTGCGCTTTCTATAGGGACCGCGCGGCTTAGGCGCGCCGGTGCCATCTCGTCGATTTTTGCCACAATGTCATTCAGCGACCAAAGGTGGTCGGTGATGCCAGCGGCCATTGCCGGGGTGACGCGAAGCGATTTGTGGATGCGGCAGAAGTTGTAGAAGGTGACGTAGAGCGCCAGTGCGTGGATGTAGTTGTCGAGCTTCTTGGAGAAGCCATTGGTCAAGCGGGTGAACCGGCGGTTCTGCATCCGGATCGAAAGGTTCATGCGCTCGACGTGCGACGTGCTGACATGCACGATGTCCGGATTGCCTTCCACGCGATGCTTGCGGATGCCGGTGCATTCGGCGGGGCTATAGTGGGCTTCCGGCCCCTTGCTGCCCTCGGCCCCGTAGAGCTTCACAAGCTGCGCGTAATCGACGTCGACACCGAACGTGCCTTCAACCGCTTCAAGGTAGGGGCGATAGCCGTCCGTCGTGAGTTGGACGCGATTGGCGAGGCGAGCACGAAGGTCGTCCGTTAGGATCATTGCGCTTTCCGCCGAACGGTCGCCGAACTTTATTTGATTTAGCAAGCATGATCTGCATGCGCTCCGCAAGAGAATCCTTGCCCTGCTATCGCTATTTTGTGAGATTGCACGCGCTCCGGAGATGATTCGAGCGTAGCGCGCAGGAACCAGGATTATGGCGGAAGAAGATTGGGAAGCGCGCAAGAACGAAGTTTACGGTGCTTTTAGCCCCGGCGCGCCAATCAAATTGCAGGATGACTTGGCTGGCCGCGAAGAGCAAGCAGCCCGGCTACGCAATATCATAATGGGCGCGGGTGAACACGCATTGATCTATGGGGAGCGGGGAGTCGGGAAAACCTCCATCGCCAACACATTCTACGCATCGCTCAATTCTCCAACGCGACGAGTTCGCGCCATCCATGTGAATTGCGGGACGAGCGATTTCCCAACCATCTGGCGTAAAGTTTTTCGCCGCATCAGCGCCCCGATGGGTTCTGAAGCGAGGTCGTTAGATGAGTTATACGGGAATAGCTCTCTCCGAACGCGGGTGGACATCGAGGTCGATCCTGCATAGAAGTGGCGTGCCGCTCCGGTCTCGTAAGCCGCAGCGGTGCGCAAGAAGCGCGAGAACACGGGTTCGCTCATGTCGGGCGGCCCACGAAATACAAGAGCCTCACGGCGAATACGTGGGGCGCGCTTACCCGTGTTCGCGCGTTACGAACCACCCGGCTCCAGCCGGGCGACACGGGGGAGTGGTGAATGTCCGTTGGTATTTTTCTTTGGCTGTTAGCAAGCGCGTCGGCTGCCGATCCGTATTTTATCGCGGTTGAGGGAGATTATGAATTGCGCCGCATACCGGGAAAAGTATGTGTAATGAAAGATAGGCATAACAATCCCACTACGGTTGAAATCGCGTGGCCAACTGACAGCGACAAGATCGTCATCGGCCTCAACAACCCGGCTTGGACCTCGCTTCGTCAGGGGCAAACCATCGAACTGGAATATGTTAGTTCGCTCAGGCACCTTACAGTTTCGGCTGAAGCTTGGTTGACTTCGACACCAATGCTGATGTTCAGCGTGGACGAGGACGACTTTAACAAAGATTTGGCAAAGGGTGAAATCGTTATCAAAAAAGGCGATGACGAACTGCTTGCGCTGTCGATGACGTGGCTAGAGGCATATACCCTATATGCTTGCGCTAACCGGAATCGTGACCCCTTCGCTAAGCCATAGGCTGCGTAGGCGCTAAGTTCAGTTTTACCGCACAATTGGCGACAAGCCTTGGCGCGCCATTA
>JBFWLD010000242.1:0-2533 GCA_050252315.1 Bdellovibrionales bacterium | reverse complement strand
TAGGAAAGGCGGGACTGCGTAAGCTGAAGGCGCGCAATATCCACTGAGGTTCCGACAACCCCAGCCATGGTCAACATAGCTAAAGCAAGAAAAGGAAGGGTCATACCACGCTCTTCCTGAGCAAACTGACGCGGCCTTAACAAACTTATCCATTTTGTTTTTCTCATTTTCCTCTCCTTAAGTCGGCGGCGTAATAAGCGGACTTAAACGCGGCTTGTAAACAGCAGTACGGTAAAAATCTTCCGCCGCCAAAAAGCCTGCATTAATAAAAAGAGGCTCAAAGGCATAGTACACTTCCGTTATAATAATATTTTCATTATCGTTTAAAACCAATCCACCCGGCATGGTGGGATAGCCGCCAGCAGTGCCTATTTTGCTTGCTCGAGCCAGCGAACCCCCACCCGTATATTGCCAACTTATAACCATCGGTTGCCCGGACGGCTTAAAGATTGAGTTGACGATCACGATGCCTTTCTCTCCAAAGGTGAAGGGCTGCATCAACTGACCTGAGGCCAGCATGATATGATCCAAATCCGAAGTGGTAATTGTCTCCGACTGGGTCACGATATCCGTCACGGAATAGGCAATACGATCCACACGTTGTGAAAGAATCATCATAAAGCTTAGATCTGCGGTGCCAACCAGAAGCGCAATCCAAATCGGAAGAGACAAGGCAAACTCCATCGCCACGGTCCCTTTCTCTTGGGCCGTGAAACATGCAGCTTTGATCTTGCGGGAAATTTTATTAATCGTACGGCTCATTACGCACCACAATTCGCGAAGAAAGTTTTATAAGACCGTTATCATCTCCGATCAGGTCCCCAATCAACGGTGTGAAAGGCTTCCATGGATAGGAAATCGTATAGACGACAATTTGGGACGGCGTGCCCATGCTTTCGGTGCCCTGATCGGGCTGACCGATGGAACTTAAATCCCCATAGGACATCCACGATACGCTTAGCTTATCCTGATCAATCAACGGCGACAGTCCACTCAATCTTGTCTTGATGACCCCCATGACTGTTTCAATCTGTGACTTGCCTTCTATGACATAGCCGGTCTTCGCCGTACGCGACGCGTTGTACACAGCGTTTTCGATAAGATGCGCCGCCAGTAGCATCATCGACATTTCGATAATGCCAACCAATAAAAAGATAAAAACAGGTAAAACGAGCGCAAACTCAACAGAGACGACACCTCGCCGTGCTTTGTTAAGCGAAGATGCAAAGCGCTTCCTATGACCGATCAACATACTCTTGCCATCCCTTTGCCGCTTTTGGCATTCTCCTATTTTCTCACAGGATGTTTGCTCTAACCTTAAGTTATGATTGGATTTTCGATAAGTTTAAGAAATTCGAAAATCGAACGAATTCCGACGGGAATCAGTCTATGTTCAAAATGAATAACTTGCCGTTAAAAAGTCATAAAATGCTTCGATTTTAGATCGAATTGTGGCATATACAGGCAGCGTGGACGGATTTTTTTTGCGCGCCTATCGTCGCGCTAGAGCCTTTTACGGCCAATCCGTCCAAACGCCCGAAAACACCTGAGCAAAAAGGTTAGAAAAGCATGTCTGAGCAACATAATTTTGATAATGTAATAATCAGAGAATATGACATACGCGGAACTGTCGGTTCCAACCTTTACCCCGCCGATGCCATGGCGATCGGCAAGGCTTTCGGAACGATGGTCGTTCGCGCAGGCGGGCGACGCGTGATGGTTGGCCACGACGGACGGACGCATTCTCCGATCCTTGAAGCGGCCTTAGTCGAGGGATTATATTCAACCGGTCTTGAAGTCAACCGCGTCGGTCTTGGCCCGACCCCCATGCTTTATTTTGCCGTAGCGCATACGGACGCCGATGCTGGCATTATGGTGACGGGCTCCCATAACCCGCCGGATCAAAACGGGTTCAAGATGCTGATGGCCAAGCGGCTTGAAGGCGGCGGACCGATTTACGGCGAGAAAATTAAAAAGATTGCGGCGCTCGCCGCTGCCGGAGATTATGTCGAAGGCAACGGGAAAATTCTGACTCTGGATGTTCAGGATGCCTATATCGAAAGACTGTTAAAAGACTATCAGGGAACCAAGGGCCTTAAAGTCGTTTGGGATAACGGCAATGGTTCGGGTGGCGATATTCTTAAAAAGCTCCTTCAAAAATTGCCGGGTGAACATACGGTTCTGTTCGGCGACATTGACGGACGTTTTCCCAACCACCATCCCGATCCGACCGTGGCTAAAAACCTTGTCGATCTCCAAAACAAAGTTGCTGAGATCGGTGCAGATCTTGGGATTGCCTTTGATGGCGACGCGGACCGTATCGGCGCGATCGACGGGAAGGGCCGTATTGTTGCGGGCGACCAGCTTCTTGCCCTTTATGCCCGCGAAGTTTTAAAATCTTTTCCCGGAGCTACGATTATTGCCGACGTCAAAGCGTCGCAGGTTTTATTCGACTCCATCGCCAAAGACGGCGGTGTGCCGCTCATGTGGAAGACGGGGCATTCTCTTATCAAAGTTAAAATGGCGGAAGATC
>JBFWLD010000241.1:0-2554 GCA_050252315.1 Bdellovibrionales bacterium | reverse complement strand
CTCCCCACTCTCCATAATAAAAACCTGCCCACAACCTTTTACAATTCCGTCTCCGCCCCTTTTCTTTTCTAAAATTCAGAGTTAGAGCCCAAACCGCAAAAAATCTGCTTCAGGCATATTTCTCAATCATCCCCTGAAGATCTTCGGTCTTAACAGGCTTGCGCAAATAATCATCCATACCACAGGCCAGACATTTCTCACGATCGCCAACCATAGCGTCGGCAGTCAGCGCGACAATCGGGGTATGGTAACTTAACGTCTCCTCAAAAGAACGAATTTGCTTAGTCGCTTCAAATCCGTCCATCTCCGGCATATGACAATCCATAAAAACAAGATCGTATTTCTTTTCAGCGACGCGACGAACAGCCTCGATACCGTTGCACGCCATATCCGCCTGATAGCCGAGCTTCTTAATCACGGTCTTCATCAAAAGCTGATTGATCGTCTGATCTTCGACGATCAGGATCGTTTTCTCCAAGGCTTTCTCGACGACATCGCCCCCCAACTCCTGATCCTGAGTCAGAATCTCATGAGCCATAATCAGGCCTTGCCTTGGCTTACGCGCCTTAATCCCGCTAAGTCTTAAGATAATGGTCGAAAGGTCCTGAGGGAAGACAGGCTTAGTAATCAACCCGACAGGCTTTTTGAGCGCCAGTTCTTCCAACGAGTAAACCCGATCGGGTGAAACCAACAAAATCGGCATCGTAAGGGGAGAGATTTTAGAAAACTCCTCGATTTCTTTAGAAACAGCCTGAGCGGTCTGTCCCAAACAATCGACATCCACGACAAGAAAGCGATACGGCTCTTCAAGGGTCATGGCCTGCTTAAGATGAGTCTTCAAATCCTGTCCTTCGCCGAGCGGCTCACACAACAGCCCGAACCACGCGCCATAGGTTTTTATCAGATCGGCCAAACGCGGCTTATAGGTCTTCACCAACAGCCGCCCGGTATTCACGGAATAGCGCGGCAAAGGATCGCCGGGCTTCTCCTCGGGGTTCGCGTCGAACATGACGGTAAACCAAAAACGGGATCCCTGCCCAAAAACGCTGTGCACACCGATATCGCCGCCCATCAAAGCGGTCAAACGCCGACAAATAGCGAGGCCCAGTCCGGTTCCGCCGTAATGACGCGTGGTCGATTCCTCGGCCTGAGAAAATTTCTCAAACACATAGCCAAGCTTGTCTTGGGGAATGCCGACGCCGGTATCCTTAACCTCGACCCGCACATTGTAGCGCCCATCAACCTCGTCGCATAAAAGAGAAACGCCGATACTGCCTTCATGCGTAAACTTGACGGCATTGCCGACAAGGTTCATCAAAATCTGACGAAAACGAACGGAATCGCCGATGACCGAGCGGGGTAATCCAGCCGGAAGATCAACATAAAGCTCGACGCCCTTACGATTAGCCCGAGGATACAAAAGATCGGTGACCGAACGAATAGTCATGGACAAATCAAAGGGCACCTTTTCCAAAACAAGGTGGCCGGACTCGACCTTGGAAATATCCAGAATATCATTGATTAAATTCAGCAATTCCTCGGAGGAGTGATAGGCGATCTGAGCCCATTCCTTTTGCTGGACCGTCATTTTCGTCCCCAGCAAAAGCGCCAACATCCCCATGGCCCCGTTCAACGGCGTACGGATTTCGTGGCTCATGTTGGCGAGGAAATCGCTTTTAGCCCGCGTCGCGCTTTCCGCACTTTCCTTGGCCTTCTCCAACTCGCGCATAGGCCGAGCGATCAACAAGCCGAGATAATAGGCCATCACAAAAAGCAGCATCAAAGGAACGGCGACAATTTCGCCCCAAATGGAAATCTGCTCATAAAAAGCGTCATCAATATCGTCGATATAAACGCCGGTTGCGAGCACCCAGCCCCAAGGCTCAAAAATCTGGCTATAGGTAAGCTTGGGAAAGGTGCCCTGTTCAAAGCCGGGCCGTTTAAAAGTATAATAGGTAAACCCGCCGCCTTCTTTAGCCTTAGCGATAATTTCCGCCATCACCTTCGAGTCAAAAGCCGTAGCTTCTTGAAGTTGATTTGTGCCCTCATATTGAGGCACAAGGGGGTGAGCTTGAAGAATCCCCTTCGTATCAATGACAAAAACATACCCGCCAGAGCCATAACGCGCCGCACGAAGTTGATCGCGAATATGTTCCTTCGCCATGGGTTCGGGAATAATCCCGGCCTTAACCTGATCGTATTCATAGGTCGCAATGCTAAGAATGGACTCAATCAGACTGCGAACGCCGTTCTCGCGCTCGGCCAGCATATTCGCGCGCAATTGGGACAGGCTTACCCCAATAATCAACAACATCACAAGCAAAGCCCCGCCCAAAAGGGCGAATAGCTTAAGCATAATTTGGCGCTTTTTGCTCACGGGTTCAGGCTCCGAAAGGGCTCAAAGGTCCCTCACGCTGGCATAAAATCACCAATTCTTTGTTAAAATGGCCCTTCCTACCCCCGTAGGACGTGACAAAAGGCCTATAAAGTTCTATCACCAGCCTCCATGAGCGATACTATCCTGAGCGAAAATACCCTGCGCCGCCGCACTTTT
>JBFWLD010000240.1:0-2650 GCA_050252315.1 Bdellovibrionales bacterium | reverse complement strand
CGAAAAGGTTGTCGCCCTTTCTAATGCCGGAAAAGGCTCTAACTCATTGCTGCCGAGCAGATTCACGCGTTTAGGTCGTCGTCTAAGGACGCCAACCTAATCACGATCTGCTCTATCTAGCCCGCCGCGTATTTCCCAAACCTCAGCCACACTTCCCAAGCCCAACCACCCGCCCCTTGCGGCCCTCCTTCGCTAAAGCTTCGGAGGGTCAGGCTCTTTTGTCTGCCGTAGCCTTGGCGTAGGCAGAGCGGGGCGAAAACGCTTGTCGTTTTCGGGGTGGGGTTACCTTTTCATCCTCCCTACAAACCATATCAAAAGTTGGGATAACATCCCAACCCTTTCGGCATCATCCGGACGGTCAATCCCGGAGACTTTTTCTCTTCAGCTTTTTGCCGTTTGCGGCAAAGGGTCGATTTGATAGGCAATAATGGAATGACAGAGGCAAATGCGCGGAGACGTTAAAAACGTCAAGACGTAGCTTCGGCAACGGGTTCCTGAGAAACCTCAGCGGCAGCCTTCTCACGAACGGACTTGAACAAAGCTTCCCATTCAGAAACAGGAACCTTGCCGTAAGGACCTTCGGGAGAGGTCCAATACGCCATCATGCGCGGAAAAACATTAACATCCCGTCCGCTACGCTGCGGGACCAAATAGCGATCCAACGGAAGGAACCGAATCCCCTCCAGCTTTTCGATACGCGCCGCATAGGCCGTATCATCCAACTGTTCATGCAAAGCCGTTGCAAGCAGCAAAGGATCGTCCGTCCCCAAACGCTTTTTGGCTTCCGCGCGGCGCGTCGTCAAAACCTCAAGCGTTCGGTTGGCCATTTTAACCAAAGGCGAATCTTTTGCATCACGAGCCACATAAAGCGCCCGCACGGCATTATTTAGCTCGGCCTGAGAAAGCTCCGGCATCCAAACAAGGAATCCTGCCGCCGTCAATCCAGCACGGTCCAGCAATGCCGTTAATTCACAAAAAGTACAAACAGTCGCCCGCTCCCCATCTTCTGCGGATGGGTCAAGGCATCGCATCGGTAAAATTCGTTGAAATTTCTTTGACGTAAACCCGCAACAACGACAGGTGAAGCCGTCACGGACGAACGTCTTTTCCGTCTGCGTTTTCGTCGGGGGGCGCATCATCCCCTTTTGGGTGTCAGAAACGCGTCTGACACCCAAAGGGATCGGAAGATAAGTCACGAACCAGCCTCATCAATCAGAGGATTAGAACTTAAAGTTCGTGTAGGTCGCTGCAGTGCTAGCATCACCGAACACGGTTTGTTGCAGCACGCCGGAAAGATAGGGCAAGCCCATGAAACAGCCGCCAACAACCAAGCGCGCCACACCCTTACTGACCGATTCAGAGGCCGGGTTATCCGCATGTTTACGCAAGCTTAAAGCACCGGAGGCCAACATCACCGCCCCGGCCACATAACACACCGCCGAAATCAAAACCGCAAACGGGCTGACCTGCGTTTCCGAGGTACGATCAATGATTTGAGCAATCGTCCCTTCAGTTTCAGCAGCAACCCCCACACTTGGCAAAGCCAGCATCATCAAAGATAACATGGCGCCAAACTTTACCCCTTCAACAAGTAACTTCTCTTTCTTCATGACTTCCTCCTATCAAAAAACTGGGTTTTTTCTTACAGAACCGTATAAAACGTAACCCATTAAGGGGTACCGGCCCCCGCCTTCCCAATATTCGCTGCAAAATCCGCATGATCCGCTACACCCTTGGTCGCAAAAATGGTGTCTTGCATGATCTTAGAAAGATACGGCAAGCCCATGAAACAAGCGCCGACGACTAAACGCGCCACGCCCTTACTGACCGATTCAGAGGCAGGGTTATCGGCATGCTTACGCAGGCTCAAAGCACCGGCTGCCAGCATCACCGCCCAAGCCACATAGCATACAGCCGAAATCAAAGTCGCAAACGGACTAACTTGATCTTGTGCGGTATTCGTAATGATGTCCCCGACCGTATCAACAGCCAACACACTCTCCGGCAAAGCAACCGCCAAAACCGCAGCCAACGCCCCATATTTCAGAATATCCCTCATTAGATCAGCTTTCTTCATGACTTCCTCCTGTTAAAAGATATACACCTGATCACCCTTACCGAAACTCAACGCCCCGCTAACGGAAGCTTATACCATTGCCGAAGAAAACAGCAACTCATTACTTATTGTTTTCAGGCAGATAGCACATTTTTATGACGCGCCATTTATTAATATGTCCTTAAAACCTCCCCTTTTCCTTACGTTACATTGGTTATGTGAGTCCCAAACGTCTTATCAAAAATCTCAATCATACGCGTAATATTGACCGCCATCACCCCGCCGATCACAAAAACGAGTCCTTGGGGAACCGTAGCCTGCCCACCATCAAGCGCTGTTTTAAGCACAATCCAACCGCGAACAAACGCGATCAGCCCCAAAATTTGAACAAAGGCAAAAACGGCATTAACCGTCTTTTTGGCATTTTCCATGGTTGAATCATCCGATGAGATATTCGACCACGAAATCCCATTATAGG
Source organism: Bdellovibrionales bacterium (assembly GCA_050252315.1). GTDB lineage: Bacteria > Pseudomonadota > Alphaproteobacteria > UBA9219 > UBA9219 > UBA8914. Next base: position 116 of record JBFWLD010000240.1, on the reverse strand, counting down.
TAAAAACATTAGTAACCGTACTGTCACCGAACAAAGAGGCCATAACCCCAGAAAAACTGGTGCCCGTCGATATCAAAACAGCGCCAATCACAAAATGGGTAATAATACTTTTGGGG
>JBFWLD010000239.1:0-2654 GCA_050252315.1 Bdellovibrionales bacterium | reverse complement strand
GAAGTTATCCATGGTCGGAATGCGGATGATACGGTCATCCGAAAAGCCGGCGATTTTTTTCCACAGATCGGCTGCTTCGTCATCTTCGGAATACACCGTGACCAGCAAGCGGTCTTTGGGCATGTCGAATTCTTTGGTGATCAGCTCCCACGCATAGCTGATCGCCTTTTCCTTGAAGTAATCGCCAAAAGAAAAGTTGCCGAGCATTTCAAAGAATGTGTGGTGACGCGCCGTAAAGCCTACGTTGTCGAGGTCGTTGTGCTTGCCGCCCGCGCGTACGCATTTTTGCGATGTTGTCGCACGTGTATAGGGGCGGTTTTCAACGCCCGTAAAAACGTTTTTGAACTGCACCATGCCGGAATTGGTGAACATCATGGTCGGGTCGTTGCGCGGCACCAGCGGGCTCGACGCCACCACTTCGTGGCCGTTCTTTTCGAAATAGCCCAAAAATGTTTTGCGAATATCGCTGACGCTGACCATGGTGTGCCTCTTATCCCGTTTGGTAAAAATGAAAATGCGTTGCACACCGTCACAAAGGAATCTCCCTTACGCAGTGCAACAGGCGGTTATCTTACTTTATCTGAAAAAGGACTGCCATAAAAAAGGCGGCGTCCCCAAGCCCGAAAATCCCGTTTTATCGGCTAAAAAAGGACGCAGCATCGGCAAAAATACGGCGGTCGGCGGTATCCTGCGCGGCATAGGTCGGCCAACTGCCCTCTACCAACCGGTCGAGGGAGGCCGTGACTTGCGAAAACTTCAACCGGTAAATCCAGTAATTCGCCATCACACGTTCCACAAAAATACGCGTTTCGGAGACGGGAATGGATTCGATGAACAAAAGCGGATCATCTTCATAGCTGACGCTTTGCTGCCAGCGCGACAGTTTCCCGGGGCCGGCGTTATAGGCAACAGCAAGTTTAAACAGGTTGTTTTCGACAACAGGATGATCCAAAAGCTCGGCCAGATATTTCTGACCAAGGTCAATATTGATATGCGGGTCGCGCAGCTTGGACACATCTATCGTTTCACCATGGTTGCGCGCCACATGTTTGGCTGTGAGCGGCATGATCTGCATCAAGCCTTGTGCGCCAGATGATCTGTTTTTCGCCTGTGGGTCAAATTTGGATTCCTGACGGATAAAAGCATAGACCAATGCCTTATCAACCTGAAAACCGCGTTCCGGCTTCCACGGCGCCTCGGGGTAGAGGGCCGCATCGTAAAGATCGCCCTTTTCATCACGGAAGGCACTGCCCATACGCATTGCCAAACCGGGCATGCCCTTATCAATCGCCAGCGCAATCATCGCCTGTTGCAACATCGTATCACGGCCGGGGTTGATCTGGCGCAGTTCAAGTTCGGCAAGATCGCTGCGCTCTGCATCCACCAGCGCCAGCGCACGGCGGCCTGCGGGGATGGAAGACAAAGCCTTGATGTGTTTTTCGCTGAGGCTCGGTGCTTTCCAGTTGAACTTCACCTGCTCCATGCCCAGCGCTTTGAGCGAGATAATCCCGTAGAACGTGCGCGGATATTCGGCGGAACGGCGCAGCCAATAGCTGACCTTTTCCGGCTTGTGGGAGCGCAAGTAGGATCGTGCCGCCCAATGCGCGCCCGCCGCGCTCATCCACGCAGAAGAACGCGCGGAATTGGCCGTGATTTCAAAGTATTTTGCGGCTTCGTCGTATTTGTCCAAACGCCAGCTGGACAGACCTGCAATCCACGCCGCATGCGGCACATCCATACCCGAACGCGCCACCGAAGCGGTTGCCGTTTCGTAAGCTTTATCAAGTCTGCCGTTAAAGAAATAAGACGCCGCAATATCCGACAACAAGGCATCGTATTCGGCAGGTTTAAAAAGACTGTGACCTTCCGCCGTATCCAGATGACGCAATGCTGTGGTCGGCGCATTCGATAAATTGCGGCGCACCGCGCGGATAATTTCCAGCGCACGGCCCGCATGCTGGCGCTGGCTGAGGTAAGGCTGCGCCAATTGGCCGACATCATAATCTTGCTGCCCGACAACGCCATGTCCCGTGCGTACACTCGCCAGAATGACGCCGTCCGGTTTACGTGTTTCGGCAAGTTTATAAATGCGATCTGCCTCCGGATGATCACCAAAACGGCGCATCCATTCGGCCAGTTCCTGATAATTGCTTTGATAAGACGGATGCATATAGCGTTGGAACAGCACATGGCCCATCAAACGCGGATCTTTCAATTTCGCGATTTCCACATCGGCACGTTTGAAATTGCCGGTGTTTTGGAAGGCAAAGATATGGGCGTAGCGCGCCGCATCATCTTCGTCCAAACGGCGGGCACCGGAGATATGACCGAAAACGCGATCCAGCAAAGAGGTCTTTTGCGCCGGCACCGCCGCCATGGCCGCTGCCGAAGCGCTGGCCGCGGGTACAGAAGATAAAGAAGGCGCCTGCATGCCCGGTTTGCGTAGCGGCAAGGCGACATCCAGCGCATCCCCCGCCTTGGCAGGTTTTTGCGCCGGTCGTTGCAAGATGTCATCGATCGGATCGTGAATCTTGGACTGCACGGGGGTATCGGGCTTTTGAACCGGTAGCGGCACTGTCGCCGCCAAGGCTGTGCCCACAAATGAAAGCCCGGCGATTACGCCAAGCATCCCCCGGAGATGTCTTTGCCGTATG
>JBFWLD010000238.1:0-2688 GCA_050252315.1 Bdellovibrionales bacterium | reverse complement strand
GAAGAAGCGCCGCCAGAACTATCGTCGCAAATTCAACCACCGTCAGTGGTTCACCGTTTTGAAGATCACCGACATCAAGGCGAAGTAAGTCGCCCCGAAGTCTGTTTGAAGGAGAAGTCTTATGGCACATAAAAAAGCAGGCGGTTCATCCCGTAACGGTCGCGATACCGCTGGTCGTCGTCTTGGCGTGAAGCTTGCCGGTGGGCAGGCGGCTAAGGCTGGTGCGATCATCATTCGTCAGCGCGGCACAAAATATCACCCCGGCGACAATGTCGGCATCGGTAAGGATCACACGATTTTTGCCAAGGTCGATGGTCGCGTCGCTTTCCGCGAGATTAAAGACCGGATGTATGTTTCGGTCGTGACGGAAGCAGCGTAACGGCATCCGGCATTCAGCAATCGGTATTCGGAAGGGGGAATCTGTTTAAGGGTTCCCCTTTTTTCTTCTCCGGGTGCTGAAGGCCTTTTGAGGACGACATGAAATTTCTCGATCAAGCGAAAGTCTATTTGAAAAGCGGGAACGGCGGTGCCGGGTGCCTGAGCTTTCGGCGTGAGAAATATATCGAATATGGCGGTCCGGACGGCGGGAACGGCGGGAAGGGCGGCGACATTATTTTCGAGGCTGCCGACAATCTCAACACGTTGATTGATTACCGGTATCAGCAACATTATTTTGCCAAGAACGGGCGTCCGGGCGAAGGGCGCAACCGCACGGGTGCGGATGGCGAGGATATGATTTTGCGGGTGCCCGTGGGTACGCAGGTTTTGGCTGAGGACAAGGAAACCGTTTTGGCTGATTTGGCCGAGCAAGGGCAGCGCGTCGTTTTTTTGAAAGGCGGCGATGGCGGTTTCGGTAATCTGCATTTCAAATCCGCGACCAATCAGGCTCCGCGCAAGACCATTCCCGGATGGCCGGGGCAGGAGCGTGAAGTTTGGCTGCGGCTGAAATTGATTGCCGATGCCGGGTTGGTTGGTTTGCCGAATGCCGGGAAATCGACGTTTCTGGCTTCCTGCACCAAGGCTAAGCCGAAGATTGCCGATTATCCTTTTACGACGATTTCGCCAAACCTCGGCGTGGTGCGGATCGGCGATCGTGGCAGCAAGAAACATGCAGGCGTGGATTTCGTTTTGGCCGATATTCCGGGCCTGATCGAAGGGGCGCATGAAGGGCAGGGGCTAGGGGATCGTTTCCTCGGCCATGTGGAGCGGACCAAGGTTATTTTGCATCTTGTCGATGCTACCGCCGAGGATGTCGTTGCTAATTATAAAACCATTCGCGGCGAGCTGCGCGCTTATGGGCATGGCTTGGCGCGTAAGCCTGAGATTGTGGCTTTGAATAAGTGTGACGCTTTGTTGCCCGAAGAAATTGAAAAGAAAAGGGCTGATTTAAAACGGGCTTGCCGTAAGCGCGTTTATGTAATTTCTGCCGTCGCGCATCAAGGCGTGGATGAACTTTTACAGCTTATGGCCCAAAAGATTTTTGCTGAGTAATATTTATTTTTATAGGAGGAAAAAGATGAAAAAAGAAAGACGTTCTTTTGGCTTATTGACTTGCCTTGGGGTAGCTGTTGCCGGTGTTGTTGCGATGCAATCGGTTTCTAACTTTCTGACGGCTCAGAGAGAGCTTACAAAACCGACCGTTTATTCTTCGAAGGCGGAGATTGCGGATTCGTCTTTTCCCATTTTCTCCGGTCCGAATGAATATGCTCCATTCAATGTTTTTATGCGCGACGGTGACATGGTTACCGGACGGGTTCGTTTTGTTAAGAAGGTCGATACTGGGCGGATCGACGGCCTTGATTTTGCGCACCTTGAATTTGCAAGAGGAGCCTATATCTCTCCTACTGTAAATCCGTTCGTTGGCCTATATGTAATCCCGCATGTCGGTCGTTTTTTTATCCCGTATGTTGGATCTTATATTAATAAAGACCAGAAAGAAGGGATGATTTACGGAAAGCAGACTGACGCTTTTCCTTTTCGCTTTGTGTCGCTTTGGCAAAAGAGTGTGCGAGGCTATTGCGCGCACCTTGAAATGCATTCGGTCTTCGGTCATGTCTATAAAGAGAAGAGAGAGGTTCTTCCAAGCGCAGAATGTTCCGACATTTTTCATTCTGCCTATGATTTAACGCGCAGCGCTGAAAAAATGGCTTTAGATCAGGCAAAGCGTTTGGAAAACGCGGCGTATTCGGCTAGCGAAAGAAAAGTGTCGGCTTTATTTGAGCCGCTTTTTAAGACACAACGCCCAACCGTCTTGTCTTCAGCCGATTTAAATACTTCCGGCGTTTCTTTCGACGGAACATATAACGTCATGGAAGCCGGTCATGTTAAATTATCCGGCTTGCCGGACAGTCAATTTATCCGTCAAGTCGAGACGCGTTCGGATGGTCTGGAGATCGCACTAAACGTTTATGCCAATCAAGCCCTTTCCCTGCGGTATCAGATGGACCCTGAAAACGGACGTAGTTCTTCCATGGTCCATGAGCTTTATGCTGATGGGACCGTTCGCGCCTATGGCGAGACTTGGAACGCCCACGATCCCAAAACACGGAATTATCAGAAGTTTGAGATGAAACCTGTGTTTACGCGCGACGAGTTGAACGAGATGGTAAATAATATGAGCGGGGCTTCCGCTCGAATGAATCAGCGCGGCCGTTCTTCCTTGAAAAAGGAGCTAAGGCTTCAGAGGTA
>JBFWLD010000237.1:0-2707 GCA_050252315.1 Bdellovibrionales bacterium | reverse complement strand
GGAAGCCGCTGCCAAGCGCATCAAGGCAAAAAATCTTTCCGTCCAAAAAGTCGAAAAGAAACAGGTGCGCCGCAATCCGTACGCGCCGTTTATTACTTCGAGCCTGCAAATGGAAGCGTCCCGCCGCCTTGGCATGTCGGCCGCGCAAACGATGCGCGTCGCACAGCAACTCTATGAAGCCGGTTTTATCACCTATATGCGTACCGACGGCACGACATTGTCTGATGATGCTGTGGCGCAGGCGCGATCCCTGATCAAAAAAGATTACGGCGACAAATATCTGCCCGATGCGCCGCGCCTTTACAAATCCAAGGCGAAGAACGCGCAGGAAGCACACGAAGCCATTCGCCCGACCGATCTTTCCGTCCTTCCCGGACGCAGCGGCGGACCGGATGACGAACAACAACGCCGTTTGTACGAATTGATCTGGAAGCGCACGATGGCCTCGCAGATGGAATCCGCCGTGCTCGACCAAGTCGCCGCCGATATTTCCGATGGCACGGACGATGTTGTTTTGCGTGCAACGGGATCGGTCGTCACGTTCGACGGGTTCCTGACGCTATATACCGAAACCAAAGACGAAGACGATACGGAAGACGACGAAAACCGCCGCCTGCCCCCTCTAAACCACGGCGACAAGACGAAACTGATCGACGTGCGCCAGAACCAGCACTTCACCCAGCCGCCACCGCGTTATTCCGAGGCCTCTCTCGTAAAGCGTTTGGAAGAGCTAGGTATTGGCCGCCCGTCCACCTACGCCTCCATCTTGCAAGTATTGCGTGACCGCAAATATGTGGTGATGGACAAGAAAAGATTTATTCCCGAAGACCGCGGGCGTTTGGTGACCGCGTTCCTGCAACGCTTTTTCACGCGCTATGTCGATTACGATTTTACCGCGAATTTGGAAGAAGAACTCGATGCCATTGCGGGCGGCCATGTCGAATGGAATGAGGCGCTACGCCAGTTCTGGATCGACTTTAACGCCGTCATCGGTGAAACCAAAAACCTGAAAATATCCGAGGTCATCGACCATCTGGATGAAGAGCTCGGCCCCCACTTCTTCCCCAAAAGCGAAGAAGACCGCAAATGCCCTGCCTGTGATACAGGCCGCCTATCGCTAAAATTCGGCAAGTTCGGCGCGTTTATCGGCTGTACCAACTATCCCGAATGTCGCTTTACCAAACCGCTGGAGATTGCGGGCGGAGACGACAGCGAAAGCGACGATGCCGCAGCTCTTTCCAACGAGCCCAAAATCCTCGGCACCGATCCGGACACGGGGCGCACGGTATCCCTGCGCCGCGGGCCTTACGGCCCGTATGTGCAAATAGATTTGCCGCAAGAAATTGAATCCGACCCTAAAAACAAAGAAAAGCCAAAACGTCAGGGCATTCCAAAGGGCGTGGAGATCGCGAGCATGGACCTCGCCGCCGCGTTGAAACTACTCGCGCTGCCGCGCCTTGTGGGCATGCACCCTGAAACAGGTAAGAAAATCGAGGCCGGTATCGGTCGTTTCGGCCCGTTCCTGAAACACGACAACAAATTCAAATCCATTCCAAAGGACGATGATGTTCTGACCATCGGTATGAACCGCGCCGTGGAATTGCTCGCGCAGCCGACCAAGCCAAGCTGGCGCACCAAGAAAAAAGAGGAAGCCGCCGCCAAAAAAGAAGCGGAAAAAGCGGAAAAAGCCGCCGCGAAAAAGAAACCGGCGGCCAAGAAAAAGGCGTCCGCGAAGAAAAAACCTGCGGCTAAAAAGACTGCAGCCAAGAAAACCGCCGCCAAGAAGACCAAATCCTGATACGCTTGAAGCGTAATGACAGATACACCCGATAAACAGGCCCTCCTCCGCTTTATAGCGGATTCCCCCACGCCCCTGACGAAACGCCAGATCGTGCAGGCGTTCGACATCAAGGGCGATGATCGCCGCGACATCAAAGGCGCGCTTCGCGAATTGATGGAAGAAGGCTCCATCGTCAAATTGCCAGGACAGGAATATGCGGTACCGCGAGGCCTGCCGTCCGTTGCTGTTGTCGAAGTATATGAAGTCGATATCGACGGTGATGTATTCGCCAAACCGTCAGAGTGGAACACGGATATCCAAGGCGAAGCTCCGAAAATCGAAATTGCGCCCGATCATAAAAAAGGTCATGCCAGCCTGAAAGAAGGCGACCGCGCCCTGTGCGCGCTTCGCCGTTTTTCGGACAAGCTTTACGAAGGCAAAGTGATCAAAAAACTGGACGATCCGCGCGGGCAAGTGATGGGCCTTCTCGTACGCCATAAAAATTATTATGCGCTGGAGCCGACCAACAAGCGCGTTAAACATAGTTTTGATGTGCCCCAAGCCGATTTGAACGGCGCAAGTGACGGCGATCTGGTTGTCGGTGAAATACAGCCGGCACGCGGCCTTCAACGCAAGAAAGTCCGCATCGTCGATGTAATCGGCCGACGCGACGATCCGAGAGCGATCTCACTGATCGCACTCTACGAAGCTGGCTTGTCCGAAAAATTTCCGCAAGCCGTCATTGACGAGACCGAAGGCATGAGCGTGCCGGATTTGAAAGGACGCGAGGATTTACGCCAATATCCGCTGGTGACCATTGACGGTGCGGACGCGCGAGATTTTGACGATGCGGTGTTCGCGGAAAAAACCGAGGATGGATATCACCTGATCGTCGCCATTGCCGATGTCGCCTATTACGTGCGCCCT
>JBFWLD010000236.1:0-2756 GCA_050252315.1 Bdellovibrionales bacterium | reverse complement strand
TTTTGGACCCGTCGGCTGAGGGGGGCTTTGACCTTCCCCTGCTTACGCTTGAAGAGGCGGCAGGGGTAAAAGACCTGTCGCAGGCTGTGCACGGCCTCAAAATAAAGGCTCCGGCGGGGCGTTTGTCCATCGCCCTCCAGATCACAGACAATGCGTATGCACCAGCTTACAAAACTGGCGACAAACTCATTTTGAGCCCAGCCGACACCTTGCGGCGGGAAGATCATATTCTGATCCGCACCAAGGCAGGAGAGGCGTTGTTCCGTAAGATCGGTCGCGAGGGCGCTCAGAAAATCGAGCTTTTAGCGCTGTCTCCCGACACGCCGCCCCTTACCCTTTCGCGTAGCGACATTGAGTGGATCTACAAGGTTGGCTGGGTCAGCCGATAACCGTTCTTATGATTAGGCTCAGAACTGATTAAATTCAGAGCGTTCTGTTAAAAAGGAACGAAAACGGGCACGAGATACGCGTTAGGCGAGGAAGCTGAGTTTACCCCCTCCCCCTCACCGCGAGGGGGAAGGATAAGCACTGGGGGATTGGTTTTTTAATGGAGAGGTTGGAGCGGAGGATAGATTGGACTGGGTTCCGCATAAACTTTCCTGAAGGGGAAAGTTTTGCGGAAAGACGTTGGGGGGTAGGGAATAAAATTTGAGGGCGCTGGGGTTTTAAAAGATAAGGGTCGGGACCCCTCCCCGAAAATGCCAAGGCATTTTCGACCCTCCCGCAAGGGGCGGGTGGTGGGCCTGCACAAAGGGCTGGGGATGGGAAGAAACGTTGAGGGTGGTGGGCTTGTATAAAGGGCGTCAACCTTTTCGGAAAAGGCTCTAGAACCTCTCACTTTAATGAGATCCAACCCTAGTCCTTGGTTTTTCAATCAAGGCTTGGTTAAAAGAACGCCTTTCGCCTTGTTTCCTTGAGAAAAAAAACATAAACTGCCCGCTTGTTTTATCCCCTTAACTCTGCCGCTTGCACATCACACTTCAGGTTCCCAAAATGTCGAATGAAATAGCCGCCCCTTCTTCCCCCGATCTTTCCGTCGAAGATGAAGTGGCGCGCCGTACGGCGCGCCTTGAAACCCTTACCGCCGAATATGGCAACCCTTTTAATACGACGCGTTTCGACAAAACGCACAGCGCCGCCGACGTCAAAAAGCAATTCGAAGCTTTGACCAACGGCGAAAAAACGCAAACGCAGGTTAGTGTCGCCGGGCGCATCATGTCCATTCGCAATAACGGCATGTTCATCGACATTCAGGACGACAGTGAGCGATTGCAGATTTTTCATGATTTGAAGAACACGCCGGAAAAGCACTTAGCGCTTTTGAAGCTGCTTGATTTGGGCGACATCATCGGTGTCACCGGTGTTGTCCGTCGCACGCCGCGCGGTGAGATTACCGTCGATGCCACCGACCTGAAAGTTCTCTCCAAAGCGCTGGAGCCGCCGCCTGAGAAATATCACGGGCTGAAAGACGTGGAGATGCGATTCCGTCACCGTGAACAGGATATTGCTTCCTCTGCCAAGTCGCGCGAGACGTTGCGCGCGCGCTTCAAAATGATCGCCGAAATTCGTTCTTACCTGAACGGCAAGGGATTTCTTGAAGTTGAAACCCCGATGATGCATGTGCTCGCCGGGGGCGCTACGGCCAAGCCTTTCGTGACCCATCACAACGCGCTGAACATGCCTCTTTACATGCGCGTCGCGCCCGAACTGCATTTGAAAAGAATCGTCATCGGCGGCCTTTCCGAGAAGGTTTATGAAATCAACCGCTGTTTCCGCAATGAAGGCCTTTCGCCCAAGCATAATCCGGAGTTTACCTCGATCGAAATTTATCAGGCCTATGTCGATTTTCGCGAGATGATCGAGATTACCGAAAAAATTATCGAGCATGTCGCAATCGCCCTGCACGGTTCGACCAAGGTAACTTACGGCGAAAAGGAATTGGATTTTACCGCGCCCTGGCCGCGTAAAAGTATGGTCGATCTGATTACCGAACATACAGGCGTTGATTTTTATGCGATCCCCGATCCGGCTTTGGCGCGGGAGGCTGCTGCCAAAATCGGCGTCAACACCATGGAAGGGATTAGCTGGGGACAAGTTGTGGAGGCTGTTTTCGGCGAACGTGTCGAAGACAAGCTGATCCAACCCACGCATGTTATTGACCTGCCCAAAGAAATTTCTCCGCTTTCCAAGGCATGGCCGGATCGTCCGCACATCGCTCAACGATTCGAAACCTATGTCAATGGATGGGAAATCGCCAACGCCTTTAGCGAGCTTAACGATCCGCGCGAACAACGTGCCCGCTTCCTTGAGCAGGCCGAGCAAAAACGCGGCCCCGACGAGCCGCCTCATCCGATCGACGACGACTTTATCAAGGCGCTTTCCTTTGGCATGCCTCCCATGGGGGGGCTCGGCATCGGACTCGATCGGCTGGCCATGCTGATGACCGACAGCGCCAGCATTCGTGAGGTTATTGTCTTTCCGACGATGAAGCCGATTGACTGAAGCGTTCATTCTGCTGTGGACGGCATAAAATGGGATTCCGGATCGCCCCTCAAAAAGGGGCGTCCGAAAGGACAAATGTTGGGCGTTAGGTTCTTTAAGGGAAAGGTAGGGAGTGTGGAACGGGCGGTCTGGGTCCCGCATAAACCCCACGGCTCCGGATAAATGTTTTGGGTTCGGACCTGGATCCCGTTTTACAACGGGATGACGATGTTTTTATTGCGCCTTTCGGTACCATACGGTTATCGCTCTGGGGG
>JBFWLD010000235.1:0-2762 GCA_050252315.1 Bdellovibrionales bacterium | reverse complement strand
TGTAGAAGGATGGACGCATCGCTACTGGGGGGGACGGTGTCGATTTTTGCTTTTGGGAAAGCCGCTCTTGCAAAATGTTCACCGCTGTCCCCCTCCAAAGCACCTAGAATAAGTCCCTCACGGTTGAATTCATTGATGTCATCTCCAAACCGTATTTCATCAGCGCGCACAATGGGGATCATATCCAAATAAAAGAACGGCTTGATAAAACTAACCACACGAGTCATGGCAACATCGGGCCAGATCGTCATGCAAACGGCGTCGATACGGTTGGATTGAAGAGCCATGATCCAATTGCCAAAAGTAAACTCTTCAGCCCATTCGATGTTGATGCCTGTTTTTTGGGTATAATAATCCATAATGTCAGCTACGAGGCCTGTCATTTTTCCACTCGAAGCGTCTTTGAGTAAAAATGGCGCATATTGAATATACCCGCAACGCAAAGTATTGGTCCGAATGACGCGTTCAAAAGCGGTTTCCTTATGCGCCGCTGTCTGTTCGCTTTTCGGCCCCATATACTTTCCCACCGCAAAAGCCGTCGCAGCGGCAAGAATCATCACAATCAGGAGGTGCAAAAGTTTCATAGGCGGCCTTCCTTATCAGTAAGTTTTCATGGTCGAAGGAATATAGGGCTTGGCAACGCGCAGGAACATACCGGGGGCAGGCTCCCACTTAGTCAAAAGCCGCTCCATCTCTCCGTTATTCAGCATGTCTTCAACCAACCCATCCATCATATCGGCTAAGGCAGGTTCGTTAGCTTGAAGGGCAAAGCCGTTGGGAATCAACTTAAATGGAGCCATCTCATTCAGGATTTTGATTTTCCCCGGATTGTTTTTGCTGAATTGATAGGCGGAATTGCGATCCCACGGCACCATATCGTATTTCTTATCGACCAAATTTTGCAGAACAATGGCCGCATCGCTGTTCGGCGGAACCGTGTCGATTTTTGCCTTCGGGAACGCCCGTTTAGCAAAATGTTCGCCGCTGTCCCCTTCCAACGCGCCGATAACAATACCGTCTTGATTAAAGACGTTAAGATTATCGCCAAAGCGCGTTTCGTCGGCGCGAACGATAGGCATCATATCCAAAAAGAAGAACGGCTTTGTAAATCTAACGACCCGCGTCAAGGCGACGTCGGGCCAGATCGTCATGCAAATAGCGTCAATACGATTGGATTGGAGAGCCATGGTCCAATTGCCGAAGGAGAATTCTTCCGACCATTCGACGGTGATTCCCGTCTTTTGGGAGAAGTAATCCATGATGTCGGCGATAAGCCCGGACATCTTTCCTGTCGCCGTGTCTTTAACCAAAAGCGGCGCATGCTGAACATAACCGCAACGCAGAGTATTGGTCTGAATGACTCGCTCAAAAGCAGTTTCCTTATGCGCCGCCGCTAGATCTTCTTTTGGCGTCACATATTTCCCGACCGCAAAAGCCGTCACAGCGGAAAGAAGGAGAATAAAAAATAGGTGGGTAATTTTTATAGGCATGTCAGTCTTTCACAGATGTGGTCGGGCTCTTAATACGGACGAAGCTATTGGGGACGGCCTCATATTTATCAAGAACTTTATCGATGGTTCCGTCTGTGTGCATTTCGTCTATTACGAGATTGAACATGGCCACCAGATCATATTCGCCTTTGCCAAAGCCGAACCCGAGCGACCAGGCGCGAATAGGTTTGTGGCCTTCAATACGGCGGATTTTCCCCGGATGGGAGAGAAGGTAAGGCATAACCTGAAGCGGATTGAGGAGAGCAACGTCAGCTTTATGGGCGTTAATCGACTCGAGAAGAATTCCCATATCGGTGTTTTGGGGCATTGTGAAAACGCCAGAATTAGGAAACTCTTCGGCACGGATCGCCACAGTTGCCTCCCCATCGACCATAGCAACCTTGACGCTTGGGGTATTGATGGTGTTCAGGTCGCCATCAAACCTGTGATCGTCTGCCCGGACATAGGCATTAGTGGTCATGTAAAAGAGAGGTTTTGTAAAATCCATTGCGCGCGCTGAAGGTATCCAACGGTATGCGGTGAAGCAAAAAGAATCATAACGGCCCGTTTTGAACCCTTCAGCCATCGTGATAAAATTGACTTCCTCCGTCCATTCAACATTTAAGCCAAGACGTTTAGCTGCTTCCGTCATGATGTCATAAGCAATGCCGTAGAACGCCCCATTGTTGGGGTCTCTCCCTAGCTGTGGGGGCATGACGACATATCCACACCGCAACGTCCCTGTACGCGTCACGCGCTCAAAAGCGGTTTCCTTATGCGCCGCCGCCTGTTCGCTTTTCGGCGTCACATACCTCCCCACCGCAAAAGCCGTCGCAGCGGAAAGAAGAATGATAAGGATAAGGTGGGACAATTTCATAAGGTTAACCCCATTCGTAAAGAATTTATTAACCTTTTTACCCCCACGCGAAAAAGACGGCAAGCCCGGATTTGACTCTATCCACAGAAATAAGCTATGAAGGCATCGGTTTTTTCCGAAAAGGAAATGGTTTTAAAAAGTACGCTCTGGCGGAGCCCACACGAAAAGGGCTTTGAAAAGGAGGGTGCAAGGTCAGTCTTCGCGTTGCGAACACTGGCCATTTTGGCATTCAGCATCCAGCCTTCGGGATTCAGGGGAAGCTTTTCCCCGAATGCCGAATGCCGAATGTCGAATGCTTCAATTAAGGAATGCTGAACTAATGTTCGAATCCCTAATCACTAAACTCACCGGCGTGTTTGATCGCCTGCGCGGACGCGGCGCCCTGACCGAGGACT
>JBFWLD010000234.1:0-2820 GCA_050252315.1 Bdellovibrionales bacterium | reverse complement strand
AAAACACCCCCCCTCCCCCTTGTCGACTCGGATTTCTTATGTATTACTCACTACGATTTCATGCTTACTGAAAGAAAGAGGTCATAATGGCGTACTACTCTCCCATCTCGAACGCTTGCGACACCCTACCTCAAGTACAGCCCGGAAGGCCTCTGTGCGTTATGCGTCTCGGTGCATTAGGCCACGGTATAAAAACGATTATCGAAAAAAGTGAAAAACAATCCGCCGCGAGGCGCGAAAGACATGGCCAAAACCCAGCATTTTACAAAGTCTTCACTAGAAATTTTATAGATGAATTAGACAAAGTCGGCTTAAGAAAAGGAGCCTTATCCGCGCTTTCCTCTCTTAAAGAAAATAACATTGCCCTAATCCTCATCACCAGGTTTCCTTCTCCTACACTTCTTGGCCCGGTCCTTGAGCATCTAAAAGGCCTCGCCCCAAATCATCCGGAGTTGCAGGAATTGTCGTCCGATCAATTTATCTTTTCCGGACACACACAGGCCATTTATCTTGGTTATAAAGCACTGACTCGACTGATAAAGTTAACGCAGACAAATGCTCCGACCCCGACGGCGACCTGCATTGTCGGGTATGAACCCACGGATATCCTCCTTGCCCAAGAAACGCGTAGTCTCTGCACGCCCAAAAACAACGGCAAAGATATCATTGTTCCAATGCTTCATGCGACTCAGCACTTCAAAGGGGCCAACACCAAAGCAGTGCCTCTTCCTCCTAACGATCCATTAATCATTATTAACAACCCTACTGGCACTTGTTATTACACGCGTGATCTGGAGGCCATAACCCAAACGGCCATTGCCATGCAGCGATCCCACGCAAGCAATCTACCCGAAGCCGCTTGCCATTGAGGCAAGAACTATGTATTAAGGCTCCCAAACAGTACCTCCTTGCCATCTCCCCTGAGAGTTGGCTAGACCGGTGCGGCTGAAGCTTTGGGGTGGGCCCAAACCAGCGGCTGGTCGCATAGACCCGAAAGGAGTGTGGATTTATGCCATACTATGAGTCTGTCTTTATTGCGCGTCAGGACATCCCGGCCACGCAAGTCGAGGCTTTGACAACCTCATTCTCTGAAATCATCACCAGCAACGGCGGCAAAGTCTCGAAGACCGAACAATGGGGCCTTCGCAACCTCGCCTATCGCATCCGCAAAAACAAAAAGGGCCATTATGTTCTGTTGAACATCGAAGCCCCGTCGGATGCTGTTGTCGAAATGGAACGCAACATGCGCCTGAACGAAGACGTTCTTCGCTTTTTGACCGTGAAGGTCGAAGCCTTGGAAGAAGGTCCTTCCGTGATGATGCGTCGTGAAGAACGCGACAGCAACGAACGCGGCGCACGCGGCTCTCGTGGCCCGCGCGACAACGCAGCCTAAGCTACTACCAGATTTAAGGAGACTCTCTGATGAGCACCACTGAAAAGAACGAAGCCCCCACGGGCGAAACCAAAAAGCGTCGCAGCAGTTCAGGCGGCGCAGGCGGCCATTTCTTCGGTCGTCGTAAAACCTGCCCCTTTAGCGGCGCAGAAGCCCCAGCTATCGACTATAAGGACGTACGCCTGCTGACCCGCTTCATCTCCGAACGCGGCAAAATTGTTCCTTCGCGCATCACGGCGGTGAACAACAAAAAGCAACGTGAACTTAAGCAAGCCATCAAGCGCGCGCGCTTTCTGGCCCTGCTGCCTTATGTCAATGACCGCGCTGGCGCGTAAGAGCGACAGCCTGAGGAGGAAACGAAATGATTGAAGTTATCTTGTTAGAGCGCATTGAACGCCTCGGCACCATGGGCCAGACGGTCAAGGTTCGCCCCGGCTTTGCCCGCAACTATCTCTTGCC
Source organism: Bdellovibrionales bacterium (assembly GCA_050252315.1). Taxonomy (GTDB): domain Bacteria; phylum Pseudomonadota; class Alphaproteobacteria; order UBA9219; family UBA9219; genus UBA8914. Next base: position 968 of record JBFWLD010000234.1, on the reverse strand, counting down.
GCAAAAGAAAGCCCTTCGCGCAACGAAAGCGAATTTGGAGCTGTTTGAAAAGCAGCGTGCAGAGCTTGAAAAGCAAAACGCCGCAAAGCGCACGGATGCCGAAAAAATGGCCACGAAGGTTGATGGCGCTAAGGTCGTCATCATCCGCCAAGCCAGCGAAATGGGCATGCTGTACGGCTCGGTCACGGCCCGCGACGTAGCAGAAGCCGCCAAGGAAGCGGGTCACGCCATCGACCGTTTGATGGTCCAAATCGACACCCCGATCAAGACGCTGGGCTTATTCCCGGTCAAGGTCAAGCTGCATCCGGAAGTAGCCATCAAGGTTACGGTCAACGTAGCCCGTTCGATCGAAGAAGCCGCAATTCAGGCTGAAAAAGGCGTTGCGGCTCTGAAGGCCGCCGAGGCTGAAGCCCAAGCTGAGGCTGAAAAAGCCATGGTCGAGGCCATCGGCACTGAGCCTAAAAAGGAAGAAGAAGCCGCTGCTGAATAAGCCGAAAGCTTCTCAAATAAAAAAAGAACGCCGCCGCGAAGCCCCTTCCGGCGGCGTTTTTTGTGGTTAACGCCTTACGATTTATAGTCATTTGAAATATAATCATTTCACTTAAGAATGGAACAACTATACGATGGCCATACGATGGCCATAAAATCTTGCCCACCTTCCCTAGCCATACTTCCCAAGCCTACCTCCGCCCACCGATTATCTCCCAAACGTCGGCCATACTTCCCAAGCCCAATCACCCGCCCCTTGCGGGCGGGTCGAAAACGCTTGTCGTTTTCGGGGTGGGGTTACCTTTTCATCCCCCCTCCAAAAAACTTCATCTCAGGCCCCCTCTCGTTTTAACCCTCTTTCAAAATCTCCTTCTTATTTCATTTGACTATAATTGTTTTCATCCAAATAATTTCTTATATTACCTAAACAGAATAATCGTTTTTTTAACTTTGATTATTCCTATTTAGGAAAACCGGCA
>JBFWLD010000233.1:0-2832 GCA_050252315.1 Bdellovibrionales bacterium | reverse complement strand
TTTCACCGGTTTCCAGCGCCTTTGCCGGACCTCTGTTCCCTCCGGCAAACTCGACCCCTGCCGGAGCAGATAATCCGCCGACTTGTCCTGCCAATACCTCTCTTATTTGGAGCACGCAGGACGGCGGAAGCCTGCGGTGCGTTAATACCTCGTCCATGGTTTCTATCCCTACCTGTCCGGCAGATAAAGTTATGTCGGGGATCGCTAACGGGTCGCCTATTTGCGTGACTCCCCCAAGCAACACCACCATCAACTGTCCAAGCGGATATGTTTTGCAGGGAATCTCCAATGGTTCCCCGATTTGTGTTGCCCATTCCAACTACCAATTTGGCGGCATGTTTTCAACAAGAGTCGCTGACACCGTCTGGGTTGGGAGTCTTTTAACGTGTGCTGCTGGAGGCTGTGTTGTTGGTAACCCCTTTACCGGTTCCTGTTCCTGCCCAGCAGGATTTAGTATAGTTAGAATTAGTTATTCGATTTCGAGTTCAACGACTAATAAGGTAAATCCTACCTTGCTCAATTTCCTCTGCGTCAGATAAAAAAGGACAAGAAAACCGCGGGATTTGAAGGAAGCAGCTTGCTGCCGCGTTACCAAAAGCTAAAGCGCCACAGAGCCCAAGCGATGTGGTTTTCCGAAATGGACGCCATAAACGCGGAGGCTTTTTTTATGACCTCTTTGTTTGTGACAAACGCAACCGTTGAAACAACGCTCAAGGAGGTCGCCTTATGCCCGTCATCGTCAACTCCCACGAACAACATCCGTTTTTACCGTCAATCGGTCATCGCGCGGCCATCGAAAGCTCACGCGCGTTGCGACAGGACATCCGCCCTATCGAAATCGCGATCCTCAACCTGATGGCGGACAAGCAAACAACGGAAAAGCAGTTGGCTTTGTGGCTGGGCCATTCGCCTATTCAGGTCAACCTGACCTTTGTGGCCACGGATTCCTATATTGAGAAAATCCGCAACGGCCATGAAAGCGCAAACACGCCACACGAACATGTTCAAAAATTTTATCTCCCATTCAGCGAAATCAAAGATCAAAAGTTCGACGGACTGATTGTCACAGGCGTAAATGCGCTCAAAGACCGCGTGGAAGACGAAACCATCTGGCCCGAAGTCACGAACCTGTTTGAATGGTCAAAAACCCATGTCTTGTCTTCGCTGCTTTTATGCTGGGGAGCCAAAGCCGCGCTGAAATATTTCCATGACATCGACAGCGTGAAGGGAGAGCGTAAAACCTTTGGCGTGTTCGACCATGAGTTGCGCGAGGATAAAACCGGCGTTCTGTTCGGTTTCCCTGACCGTTTCCCTGCGCCGGTTTCACGCTGGAAAAACCCGCGCCGCGATCAGATCGAGGCCGCGCAAGGCCTAGACATCCTCGCGGATTCCGTCGAATCCGGCCCGAACATTTTGGCAGAGCCCCGCGCCTATGACGAAGGAAGGGCCTATTACCCGTTGCGCCTTTACCTCCTGAACCATCCGGAATACGACACCCAAACGCTTGGCAACGAATATCGGCGGGACTCGGCAAACTGCCCGACTTGTCCGCCGCCCGCCCATTATTTTGAAAACGACGACCCGTCCGCTCCCCCCCTCAACACATGGCGACACACGGCAGCCCTCTATCGCAATTGGGTCAACCTTATCTATGCCGCCACGCCGTACGAATTGGAAAAAGTACCGATGCCGTGGCGGGAATAGAAAAAAGCCCAAAACGCATTAACCCTAGATGCTTATTGTCGACTTACCCTCGATTAGGCTACAAAATAGGCGCAAGGGAATAACCACATGACGCGAGAAACACAAAAAACGCTAAACCGCCAAACGTTGGCCTTGATGCGATCGCTTGAAGATGTTCCCTCCGACGTCGAGCTTAACGACCCTCGGCTAGTCCTGCTTTTAACGCACCTTAAAAAATATGAAACGATAAGCGACCATATTTTAAGCTTACGCTTCACGCACCGATTTGTTTCTATCCAAAAAGAAATGTTTCGAAAATTAGATAGCGTTATAGACAAAACCGACAAGACAAAAATCCTTCTTCATCTCCTAGAACAGGTAAATCGGCTATCGACGCCATCTGGCAAAGAAATACAGAAAATTTGCGAAGACCGCGTCCGCAAGGCAATATTGTTGCCCGGCAAGCTTCGCGACGCGGTTCATGTTGCCAGCGACATGTTAATCCTCGCCCCCAGACCTTGCACATCGGGGTTTAGCGCAACGGAATGTGTTGTGAAACATGCGCTTTTATCACGAACATTTGGTTATTCTCCCAGCGATTCAATTATCGCGGTTTTATCGTTACTAAAAAAAGAAACCATCGGTCATCCATACGAGCCGACGTACCGTGAGGTCACCCGCCTTGCGAAAGAAATTCCACGAAGCAATCATGCGCCCAGCGTTAAATTCCATCTTTGCGCCCAACTCAGCCAAAACAACGCTTTTACGCTTTCAGATGCTTTTCCTAACGCCCGAAAAGCTACCTTAAGCATCGGCAACGCCCTTATCGAATCCCTCCGGCAATACGAATCCGGCGCTGATGTTTTTAGAGACGTCATCCCTTTTTGGGAGGGGCTATCGCCCGATCAACAGAAGCTTTTTCAAAATATAGGGCTGAGTGGGCTTCTTTTCTCTATCGCGCGCAAGATGCAAAAGACAAAAACCCTATCTAGAACCAACGCGAACTGGCTGGCGGAAAATTTCGCACCGAACGATCTTCGGGGAGTGAGGCTATTTAGGCTAAGCACAAGACTACGATGGGAGAAACTTCCCCCACCAGCAGACCGTGAACAGGAAAGTGCTGGTCGCCGACATCTTCTTAGCAAGATC
>JBFWLD010000232.1:0-2860 GCA_050252315.1 Bdellovibrionales bacterium | reverse complement strand
TGCAACATCAGATGTGATCCTGTCGGAAACTTCAAACAAACAATCGTTCAAACGTTTTATCCCATCATCCCGAAACAGGCCCATTCCCGTTTCGCCTTCTTTACTTCGTTTTATCCTCAACATCATCACTTCAGCCGTTTGATAAATCCTATCCTTTTATGCCCAGGAGGAAAATCTGGAATATCAACGAACGGCTCAAACCCTAATTTTAAATAAAACCCACCAGCTTGTCCTTCCTGTGCCCACAGATAAATCCCTATGAGCCCCAGTTCCCGAGCCAAAGCCTCTGCTTCCTGCACAAGGCGAGATCCCAGACCATCTTTGCGTTGATCTCTTGCAACCCAAAGCATATCGACATAAAGCCAACCCCAATAATGCTTACCGAAAAGCCCCGCAACGACATTATCCTTTTCGTCGCGTTTGAATATAGCGATTTGTTTTTCTTGGTAGGGTTGATACGCATCACCGTAGGCTGCATGAAGGCCAAGATCAAGGATGGAAATATCTTCCGCCCTTGGATCAGAGGTTATATCAAACTCCTTGGCCTTCTGGTGCATACCGTACCTTCTACTTACGCAGACCCAATTCGGCGATCAACTTTTCATAGCGCGATTGATCTTTGTTCTTCAGATAGGCGAGCAGACCACGACGGTTGCTGACCATCATCAACAGACCGCGGCGTGAGTGGTGATCCTTTTTATTCTTGGCAAAATGATCCATCAGATCATTGATGCGGTGGGTCAGAATCGCGACCTGAACTTCCGGCGAACCTGTGTCGCCTTTGCCTTGAGCGAACTTGGCGATAATCGCCTGCTTTTGAGCTTTTGTCATCGACATCGTTTTCTCCTTTATCTTATCCAAATGTGAATCCGCGCAAGACGCAAAACGATCCTTCTTTCGCCTGTACCAGAGCCACGGGCGTTCCTTGGCAAGACGCCATAATCACAGGCGCATCAAGCAAGGAAAGCTGGTCGGGCCTGACAAGCAGGCTTTGTCCGGAGCGCAAACGTTGCGCTTCACTTGCGGTCAAGGTCAGGCCCGGGATGTCGTCCAGTGCCGATCCGATCGCAAGCAGTGCCGTTTGGGCGAGGCCCTTATGCGACAATTCTTCCAATTTATCCAGCGAAATCGCACTTTCAAGGGTGAAAGGCCCTACTTTTGTCCGGCGCAGGGCCGAAACATAGCCGAACGTCCCCAAGGTTAACGCCAGATCGCGCGCCAGAGAGCGCACATAGGTTCCTTTGCCGCACCGGACCCTAAAATCAGCTTGATCGGCGGAAGGACACCCCAAAAGCTCCAATTCGTCGATTCGGACCCTTCTTGGGGCCATTTCGAGGGGTTTTCCGGCCCGTGCAAGGTCGTAAGCACGCTGTCCGCCCACTTTTAGAGCCGAAAAAGTGGGGGGGACTTGTTCGATTTCTCCTACATAATCCTTTACATGAAGTTGGATGTCTTTTTTCGTTGGACGACAATCACTTGTCGCCATCACTTCACCCTCTGCATCATCGGTTGTGCGTTGCTGGCCCCATGTCACGGAAAACAGATATTCCTTTTCCCCATCCATCACATAGGGGATAAGCTTCGTCGCCTCACCAAAGGCCAAAGGCAAAATCCCGCTGGCCAGCGGGTCCAGCGTTCCGCCATGTCCAACCTTTTTGCCGCCGACAAGCTTACGCGCACGGCCCAACGCCTGCGTCGAAGTCAGCCCTAAAGGCTTGTCGAGAATCAGCCAGCCATGGACCGGACGATAGGTTTGTTTGAGAAAAGACATTACTCCCCAACGCTTGTTGTTGAAGATAGGCCCCTCCGCTTGTCCTTCCAGAACGATTTTCTCTTCGGTGCTTGCGACGAAAGAAAATTGAATCTGGAATCCCATTTGGTTTCTTTCGTCACAAAAATGGGATTCCGGATCGCCCCTAAAAAAGGGGCGTCCGGAATGACAGGCTGAAAAAATCGTGAAGAAACCATCACAGGATCAGACCTCATCGGGGTCAAAGTCTATGGTATCGGGTTCTTGCTTCAAATCCTTGGCCACCGTCGGATCGCTTAATAGGCGCTCGATGTTCGCGCCATACTCGAAACTGGTATCGACCCTGAATTCAAGCCGGGGCGTTTGGCGCAGCCGCACGGATCGGGCAACCTCTTTGCGGAAAAAACCAGCCATGCCGTTCAGCACTTTACGCGTTGCCTGAACATCCGCGCCCTGCCCCATGACCGTGAAAAAGGCCGAAGCATTGGTCAAATCCGGGCTGATCTGCACTTCCGAAATCGTCACCATCGGCGCATCAAAATCGCGCGGCCACGGCACGTCGCCACGTTGAAACAACATCGCCAGCGCGTGCCGGATTTCCTCGCCTACCTTCAATTGTCTTTGTGTTCGCATATAAAAGCTGTCCTATTCTTCTTCATCCGATGGAACAAGCCCATCATATCCGCCTTATCCGTCATTTCCTCTCCACCATCACTTCCATATATAGGGTCGCGTTACCGGAACAAGGAAGCTCATGTCATAGTTGGCCTTATACTTTAATACCAATTTATCCACCACCCCGCTATCTATCGCCTGATCAATCGCCGTGTTCAGGACATGGAGCAATTCCTGCTCACCAATATCAACAGAAAGCGTATTGGGAAATATGCGCAACGGTTTTTCAGTAGGGATGATTTTAATTTTGCCGGGATACCCTTTTTCAAAAGATCGCAACCGCGACGGGCCGTTAAAAGTCACATCCGCCTTATGGGTCATGAGCGCTAGGAACAGCTCCTCAGGCGGAGCAAATTGCGGCAGCTCCCATTTTTTGGCCTTGGGGAAATCTTTAGCGTATATCTCCGTCGTAAGGTCGTCATCGGACAAAGCCGC
>JBFWLD010000231.1:0-2918 GCA_050252315.1 Bdellovibrionales bacterium | reverse complement strand
TAAATGGGAATCTCCTTCCAACAGGCTCTTAGCTTCCTGATACCCCGTACCATAAATACTTGAGACCGAACAAAAGCCTAGCAAACCAACACCAAGCCCACAGAATCCTGCAAACCAAACCGGATGTTCGCCAATCATTTGGCCGATACGACCGGGTAATGTTTGCGAAAACAAAATCAACAGTTTTGAAAAAAGGCCTCCCAAAACGCCCCCAAGAACGCCGCAGATTAATACAGGTTTCCACGCCTCGACCAACCCCAACACAACGTCCGTACTGCCGAAATAGGTGTAATTGCCCAAAACGGCCATGGAAACGAAACCCGAAACAATAACCGTTGTCAGAACCGTGCCACTTGTTTTCTCTTCAAAAGATCGGGACAATTCTTCTATAGCAAACAAAATTCCAGCCAAAGGCGTATTAAAAGCCGCCGCAATACCGGCTGCGCCGCCCGCTAAAATTAAAGCGCGCCGAATTTGATAGGGAGGAAGGCTGCGCAACTTTCCCATTTTGTGCATGATCGCGGCACCAATTTGCACGGTCGGCCCTTCCCTGCCAACTGAAGCGCCGAAACAAAGACCGATAGTTGTCAGAAGGACTTTGCCGATTGCAACGCGTAACGAGAGCACAGACGCGCGGTTTGCAATTTCAGGAGCATCAATAGCCGCGATAACTTGGGGAATGCCGCTTCCCTCGGCACCGACAAAAAAGCGGCGTGTCAACCAGACAATCAAGCCAAACCCGATCGGACACGCAATCACCCCCAACGCGGGATAGTCCGTAATCACAGATAAAAAAAAGTTATTTCCGATCGCGCTGATTTTAGCAAAGAGGATAGCGGCGACGCTTACCAATACCGCGCCGATCCAAAACAGCATTTGGTCAACCCAGTGAAGTGGCGCTGTTTCGTTGTTGGTAAAGTGGCTGTAAATTCGCTTAAACATGAAGAACTTATAAAAAGAAGAAGTAAAAAAACGTTGAAAGAAACCGTGCCTTCGGTTCGAGACAGAGATTTTTCGCCGAACCAAATTTAAACCTCACCCTTTTGCATACCATAACATGCTGTTTTAAAATAAAAAATTTCCATTTTCATAAAGTCCGGCTAGCATAGCCTCGCCACTGAGGGGAGATGCTTTGAGATGAAACAAATGCCCAGCCTACCTTCCTCCGCCATGCTTATAGCGGCTTTGGTCAGTGTCTCGCTCGTCACCATTATCGCGACCTATGGTTTTCTTCAACAAACCCATTACGCGGCTGAAGCCAAAGAATATGTTCGAGAATCCCAAGAAACCATGGAAGAAGTACATGTGCTTTCCAGCAAGCTCAAAAGCGCTGTCTTGGCCCATCATCGTTATCTTTTAACCAATGATGAAAACTTTCTTGAAGAATACCGTAGCCTGAAATCCAAAAAACTCAACGAGCTAAGCCATGTACGCCACGAGGTCTTACAACATTCTCTTGAAGATGACATCATCAATATGCGCCGCCTAACCCAAAAGGAGCCAGAACAGCTACGTCTAGTCAATGAATTAGATGCCTCTTTAAAAGAGATATGGAAAACGCTGGACCAAATCATCACGGATTATGAAACAAAAGGCATTGATCTGGCGATCACCAATCTTGAAGCTTATGTACACCAGCAAGTTCTACCAACTCGAACGATCCTCGCAACCATTCTTAAACAGGCCGCAAAGGATCTAGACCAACATCGCGCCAATAGGGAAAACAAAATTCGATCCACTCGCAATTTTGTTCTGTCGATTATCTTTTTTTCTTATTTTCTGCAAATTGTCTTGATTGTTCTTACCTACAAACAATGGCGGATCGCACAAACCGAAGCCCACAACAGCCGTCAACGCGCCAACGAACTGGCCGTTGCCAACGAAGAACTGGCCGCACTCAATACACAGATCAGGGAAAGTTCTGAAGCACAGATGAGCGCTATCGTCGATACGGCGTTGGATGGGTTGATTATGATGAACGCTCAAGGCGTTATTATTCGCTTCAATCCGGCCAGCGAGGCCATTTTTGGTTATAAAAGCGAGGAAATTATAGGGAAACGCGTCGATGCCCTCTTACCCGAACCTTATGCTAAGGAATGTCTGGAGCACCTGCGACAACACAGAGAACAAGGCCTTTGCAACGGGATGAAACACGCCCACGAAACCATGGCACGACGAAAAAATGGCACCATCTTCTCCATGGACCTGTCGATGAGCATGTTTCTTTTGGGCGGCGAACTTCACTTTTCCTGGTTTGTCAGAGACATTACCCAACGGAAAAAAGCTGAAGCGGATTTGATGCGCTATATGACCGAACTGGAAAAAAGCAATCGGGATCTGGATGATTTTGCCTATATTGCCTCCCATGATCTTAAGGAACCCCTGAGAGGTCTATTTAATCACGCCCAGTTCCTTCTTGAAGATTATAGCGACATTCTGGATGAAGAAGGCCAACGTCGATTGGGCAGATTATCTATCTTGTCTCAACGCATGGAGCAACTGGTCAACGACCTTCTTTATTTCTCGAGACTCGGACGTTCCGACTTAGCTATTCAGCCAACCGATCCCAATCAACTTATTTTCGACGTCGAGCATTTGATCGAAGCGCTTTTGAAAGAGAAGAACGCCAAAATCATTATTCCGACACCCCTGCCTCAGGTTATTTGCGACAAACCCCGCCTAACGGAGGTATTCCGCAATCTAATCACCAACGCGATAAAATATAACGACAAGGACGAAAAAATTATCGAAATAGGATTCCTCTCCAGCGCCACGGCGCCACACGGCATCGAAAAAAATGCCTTTTACATCAAAGATAATGGGATCGGCATCGACTCCCAGTATCATCAAGAAATTTTCAGAATCAACAAAAGGCTGCAAAAAACTGCAGAAGACGAGCAAAGCACGGGGTCGGGCCT
>JBFWLD010000230.1:0-2919 GCA_050252315.1 Bdellovibrionales bacterium | reverse complement strand
TCAACACTCCCTTTCTCAACAGATTTGATGCCAAATTTTAACAGAGTTGATGACACCCATTTTAACAGCGTTTTTCCATATGCGATTGCCCTGCCCCTGTTCCTAGGGTCTCCTATCCTTCTCCTAACAGGCCTAAGGCACCTAGAAAAATATCAGGGGCGTCTGGTCGGTTTGGTTGGTCAATAGCCAAGGGAAAAACATCTAAACAACGTTCAAAAGAATTGCCCTTTTTTCTTAGATAAGTAAGTTCCAAAACGTCCGGCAAAAAGACACCGCCCAAATAGCCGACACTTCCATAATTATTCGCATGAATATGTACAACCTGATGGCTTTTGTTCATTTTCTTGAGACAGCGCTCTGTCTTCAAAAAACGTAAAGGGTCTGTCGTTTCGGTTAGATTGTGATACTCGACAACAATTTGAGAGAACCGAACAAGATCCTCTTCAGATAAATTGTCAAAAACGTCCCATTCGGAATCTTCAATGTCAATTTTTAGCACCAAGTCTTCTGACGCAAGATGCTTGTTTTTCTTTAATAAGGCAGAGAGCGTCTTTTCATTTTCTCTTGTGGAATCTGTTCCAACAATATTAACGGCTTCAAAGTGAAAAGCGGGGTGACTTTCAGGCAAACCGTCTATGGTCCCATCATATTGAAAAAGCGTACAGCCTCTTTGCGCCATATCTTTATCCCAAGACACATCCTGCTCTATTCCAAGAGAATAAGCAGGAACCTTATTCAGGTTTCTGTCAATCATGACATAACCGCCATCGTTGTTACGACCAACCCGGATTTTTTCTCCTTCTACAGGTTGTTTGGGAGCAAGAAGCCTTAAAATCGTAAGGGCCCGATCCGTCATATCCGGATCGACACAGCAGGCCACAGAGGCAATGAGAGGATGCTTAAGAGAGGGTCCGAGCGCCGACATTTTTAAATTTCCTTTTGCACTTTCACTGGAACAAGCTTGCAAGCGACTTTAGTAAAAAAGCTATAAGCCAAAAAGAAGTGAAGAGCTTACACCTTTCAAAAAAGGGATTCAACGCTGGCTGGTTGATTTGGCTGGAGGGGATTTAAGGTTGCTCCTTGCTCCTGCCTTATGTTAATGACCTCAGACGCGGAGGAAACGTTCGTCGGAACGCTTTTTCGCTTCCGCCTTTCCTTTCCGGCGATACGCTTCGCTGCTGGTTTTACTTGCTTTTTTAGGGTTCTCTTGTGAGCGAACAGACTGCCTCCCAGACGCCGCCTCCCCCTTCTCAAGACTCCGTCGCGCCAGGGACGGAGACGTCTCCCCTTAAACCTAAAAGACGGCAATTTATTCTTCCTTATCTTATGCTCGTCGTCTTTTTCCTGACGCTCCTGCCCGGTCCTTTGTTCTTTATGGGGCTGTTGTTGCCGGGGCCGATGAAGGAAGCCAAAACCATTGTCATTCCGCGTGGAAGCTCGGTGCATGATATTACCGAGATCCTCGACCAAAACGGTGTACTGATCCATCCTATCCTCTTTCGCGCGGCGTCGCGCCTGATGGCCAAGGATCAGCTTAAAGCCGGGGAATATCTTGTGCCGCCGGGCCTTTCCGTTCTGGATGTAACCGACATGCTGCATGACGGGCGCGTCGTTTTACGGAAACTCACCGTGCCCGAAGGGTTGACTTCCTACGAAATCACAACGCTTTTGCTGGGGACCGAAGCGTTGGACGGCGATATTCCTGGGATTCCCGCCGAAGGATCTTTGCGACCCGAAACCTATACCTATGCCTATCACGACTCGCGTCAGGATCTTTTGACGCGCATGCAAAAAGAACAAAAAAAACTGATGGAAAAAGAATGGGCTGGACGTCAGGAAGGCTTGCCGCTTAAAACACCTCAAGAGGCGCTTATTCTTGCCTCGATCGTCGAGAAGGAAACCGGCCCCAAAGCCAGTGAACGCGCCTTGGTCGCCAGCGTTTTTATCAACCGTTTGCGTCTGCGCATGCCTTTGCAATCCGATCCCACCGTGATTTACGCACTGACCGACGGGACCGGCTCTTTAGGACGAAAGCTTACCCGCGCGGATTTGTTGGTCCCTTCTCCGTTGAACACCTATCTCCATCCCGGTATTCCCCCCAAGCCCATTTCTAACCCCGGACAAGCCGCGCTTCATGCGGTGCTGCATCCCGAAGAAACCGACTTCCTTTACTTTGTTGCGGACGGGACCGGTGGGCATACCTTCGCCAAATCGCTTTCCGAACACAATAAAAACGTGTCCTATTGGCAAAGCCTGCGGCGTCCTTAGACGACCACCTAAACGCGTGAATCTGCTTGGCAGCAAATAGGTAGAGCCTTTTCCGGCAATAGAAAGGGCGACAACCTTTTCAAAAAAGGCTCTAGCAATCACACAATGGCATACTTCGCACAAGGTCATTGCAATTTTTGCGTGTGTAGTCTAAAAAATAATAATCCTCAAAAAAATATGGGGCATTGCCGGGCAACGCCCCGTCAACCCATTGTTCAACAAATAGGTTTTTACGGAACGCCGCGTCATGAATCATTCAGAATCCCTTGATAGGAAAGGTCTGTGGCGACAAAAAGTTCTTAAAAACGTATCGAACGGCATTATAGGCTGGATCATCATTAGCCTATTACTGATGGGACCTTTGACCGAGGAGCTTTTGCGCCCTCTTTTTGCGCCCCTCAAAGACAATGGTGCCGTGGCCTTGGCCGTGATTGATTCCTCCACGTTAGACTATGAACGAATGGAATGGCCCATTTCCTATGATTACTATGCGGCCCTAACCAAAAAGATCGCCTGCACTGAAGCTCGCGCCATTTTCTTTGATCTGACCCTTACCCGCGAGTCCGAATTCGAGACGCCGCGTAGTCCCGGCTGGAATTTAATCCGCATGGTCCGGGCCGTTTCCGGTAAGCAGACAGCGCCCTCTGTCAC
>JBFWLD010000229.1:0-2932 GCA_050252315.1 Bdellovibrionales bacterium | reverse complement strand
AGGCGAAAGAAAATGGAGTCCGGAATCCCATTTGTTTTTACAAAAGAAAACGGGATTCCGGTTTAAACTTTCTTTCGCGACGCAAGCGCCACGAAAAGAAAGTTTCTCCGGAATGATGGTGTGGACGGCTTCACCCGAACGGCATCATAGTGCCAATAGGGAAAGAAGACTCACCTATGAAAGGAGAAACCGTCTATGAAAGAGATTAGCACAATAGGGTTGGATATAGCCAAGAACGTTTTTCAGGTTCATGGGATAGACAGCCAAGGGGCCGGGGTAGAGCAGAGACGAGTTCGGCGGCATCAGAGGCTAGATTATTTTGCGAAGCTGCCGCCGTGCTACGATTTTGATGATTTGAAGTCGTAAGGTTTCCCCCTTTGGCAGCAAGCGGAAACGCTGATAATAGCCCCAACAAAACGCCCCTTATGGGGCGTTTGCTCTATGAATGGTGCGCCTAAATGGACCAACTCAGAACCTTTTTGAGACGAAAAAGGCGATGGGAACACTGGCTGAGTGGGGTCCGATATTGAATAATATTCAGGGAAATCAGCCGTCTAATAATGATGCTTGTTTTTAAGAAATGCGGTCGTTTCGTTTCATTCGCGTGCATTTATGGTTAATATTTTAACACTTTTTCAAATGCTTTCATCGCTCCCTTTATGTTTTAATGCCGAGGCTATTCGTTAAAGAATTGTGGAGATTTAATTATGGTAAAAATGATTAAGAGCAAACGACAGATGAGAATGTCATTTCGTGAAATTGCGACTGAAGCTGCTAACGGAAACGAAGATATAAGAAAGGCTCTTGAGTGGGTGGATGCCTCCCATTGTGGGAAGTTCAACACATTCGGTACCGCTAACGGAACCGTGAGTGACTATCTTTCAGTTTATGCAAGGCCATCGAAAAAACGAACCCCAATTAAGCAGTTGGGATATTGTGCGTTGTGGTATGTTTTTGTGAACCTTATTGGTGGTCCGGATTCTCAAAAAGTAAAAGATACTTTTGTTCCTGTTCTTGCTCGTTCCCTTGCATATGAGACGAAGAAAAAAGCTAAGGCAGGGAAAACGCTAGCGATGTCAGATATGGTGCGCCTTATGGACATAACCAATAGAAAATGCTTAGAGGGTATGTTTAGTGGCGAGAGCCTACATGCCGTGAATTATATGATGCGCACTACAGCAAAACAGTTTGGTAGACAGGTTAAAGCAGAAAAGAAGGTTGATCGGCAGAACGAAGGCGTAGACGATAACAGAATCTCTGTTGCTATAAAAAATACGATGGTTCTTGAGACCTTGCGCAAGCGTGGTGTTCGAATGACCCTTTGATGGAGAAAAACGTTCTCTTTTTTATTGGGGTTAGAAACTTCAAACATGGTTAAAGTTCTAACTCCTGTTAGGTATCTGGTGCGGTCAAGAAGACTCGAACTTCCACGAGATTACTCCCACAGCGACCTCAACGCTGCGCGTCTACCAATTCCGCCATGACCGCACGAAAGAAGCAGGTGCGTAGGGGTAGCAGAAGAAGGGGGAGGAAATCAAGCCAAGAACGTTGTTTTTCATGAAAATGATTATAGGACCGGAATTCGTCTAATTTTTGATGAAAACATAATTAAAACAGAAGGTTTACCCTTATTGTGCCGATCAGGTTTACGTCTTTAGAGGCAAGAGCAACTCCGAACGACATAACAGGGTGAACTTCTTTATAGTATCGCGTCCCCACGTTCCGGCAGTATAAGGGGCAGATGAAGAGCATAGCCGGTTCTCTAGATACAAAGCCGCCAGAATGGCGGACCAGCGAAAGCCTCGTGCCGTATCAGCAGGCGCAGGCCGAAATGGACTCGCGCGTCGAGGCCATCCTGTCGGGCGCATCGAGCGATCTTATCTGGCTTTTGCAGCACCCTCCGCTTTACACGGCAGGCACAAGCGCCTCGTCGTCCGATTTGCTGGAGCCCGACCGTTTCCCGGTGATTCGCGTGGGGCGAGGGGGCAAACATACCTATCACGGGCCGGGCCAGCGGGTGATTTACGCGATGATGGATTTAACGAAGCAAGACCGCGACCTTAAGGCGCATGTCTGGCGGTTAGAGGAATGGATCATCCGCACGCTGGCGCATTTTGATGTCAAAGCGGAGCGGCGACAGGGCCGTATCGGCGTGTGGGTCGATGTCGCGGGGCAAGATAAGAAAATTGCGGCCATCGGCGTGCGCGCGCGCCGTTGGGTGACGTCGCATGGGCTCGCGCTAAACGTTAGCCCAAACCTCTCTCATTTTGGCGGCATTGTGCCGTGCGGGATCCAAGAGTACGGCGTGACGTCGTTGCATGCTTTGGGGCGTAACGTCTCCCTTGCCGAAGTCGATGCCGCCTTCGAAGAAGAATATCCCCGAATCTTCTTTCCTTCCGACCATTAAAAAACCCCGCCGGGAGAGGCGGGGCTTTTTAATGCTTTTAACCAGTGCGATTAAGCGCGGCTTTTCGCCAGATCAGCCAACTGACGTTGCAGGTTAGCGATTTTTTGCTGCATATCGTCAGCCCCACTCGCATTGGATGACGCGGTAGCGGATTGAACATTCGGCATCGGCGTCGTTGTCGAAGCCGACGTCGTTGCTGTGCTGTTGGTGTTCGTATCGCTGTTGCGCGGCTTCAGGCTCGTCACCGAAGCCATTTGCTGCGGCTGATTCGTTGTCGAGTTGCTAGAGCAACTCGTGTTGCAAGCGCAGGCCGAAGTCTTATCGCAGGAAGACGTCGAAGTATCCGCTGTCGTCGAGCTTTTTGACGTATTCGACGTCGATGTCGTGCTTGTCGAATTTGTGGGGCAAGCCGAAGCAGAGCACGTCTTGTTAGAGGTATTCGAAGAGGTATTCGACGCAGAGGAAGAGGTCGTCGTCGAGGTCTGGAAGGGCGAAACAGCGCTGAGATTGTTGGTCAAAGCTTCC
>JBFWLD010000228.1:0-2941 GCA_050252315.1 Bdellovibrionales bacterium | reverse complement strand
ATTCAAGATAACGGTATCGCGCGGATGATGACCATTGATTACGGAGATTTTTCTGTGGTCGGCGTTTTGGTCGGTCTTGAAAAAGGGGAAGCTTTCCCCTGTTCGGCGTCTCAAAAATGAAGATTCTGTCGCTGGATAGCGCTGCCGCCGGATGCGGCGTGTGTTTGTGGCAAGATGGTCGTGTGATCGCGGATCGTTTGGAAGGCATGCTGCGCGGTCAGGATGCGCGGTTGATCCCGCTTGTTCAGGAAACAATGTTTGATGCGGGGTGGGAATTTGATGCGTTGGACCGGATTGCTGTGACCCGAGGGCCTGGCAGTTTTACGGGGCTACGCGTTGGGTTGGCGGCAGCGCGTGGAATGGGGTTTGCTTCGGGGAAGCCGGTGCTGGGGATTGATCGGTTCTCGGTGTTTCGGCAGGCCTGTCAGACGGCGGGGCGGCCTTTGTTGGTGGTGCTCGATTCGC
The DNA here is from genome assembly GCA_050252315.1 of Bdellovibrionales bacterium. Classification (GTDB taxonomy): domain Bacteria; phylum Pseudomonadota; class Alphaproteobacteria; order UBA9219; family UBA9219; genus UBA8914. The sequence goes on along the minus strand of JBFWLD010000228.1, from coordinate 2,476 downwards.
GACGGGCCGAGCTTTATACCTGCTGGGTTGAAGCCGATGGCGCGATGCAAGCGCCGAAGCTTTTGACGGTTGAGCAGATCGTGCGTGAACTGGCGGCGCGCGAGGAGGGGAGGCTCGCCGGGGATTGTCCGGAGCTGTTGCCCGAACTGGCGGATAGCGGTCGGTGGGTTCAGCCTGCTTCTTCCGAATCGGTTTGTGCGGCGGCGTTGGCGGCTGCGGCGGTGTTGGATGATCCTGCCTTTTTGCCGAGGCCTCTTTATTTGCGCCCGCCTGACGTTACCATGAAAGGATGCGCCTCATGATTCAGCAACGTGCCGTTTCGTTACAGGATGCACCCGCTTTGGCGGCCTTGCATGCCCGCTGTTTCGGCGACGAAGCGTGGAGCCAAGAACAAATTGAAGGGAGCTTGCGGCTGCCTACGACCAAGGGCATTGCGATTTGGGAAAAAGAGGATTTTCCCATTGCGATGGTGTTGCTTCAATGCGTCGGCGATGAGATTGAGATTTTGACGTTAGGCGTCGAGCCTTCGTTGCGCAGGCTTGGCTTGGCGCGGCATTTGATGAAGCTTGAGGTGTTTCGCATCGCGACGGGGCCTGTGTTTTTGGAAGTGGCTGCCGATAATGAGGCGGCCTGTGCGCTTTACGAGTTTTGTGGGTTTGAGCTGATCGGTCGCCGCGCCGGTTATTATGCTCGACCCGGCGGGGCCGTCGATGCGCTGAATTATCGTTTTATGGTTAAGAGTTAGCTGCAATATTTGCGCTGAGAGGTGCGGCGTGCTACCCCTTTTCCCCTTGGACGAGTCACTATAGAGGATACGCCGCGTATGCAGGTGTTGGATTTTGAAAAACCGGTCGCTGAGCTTGAAGCCAAGATCGAGGAACTGCGTCATCTGTCTGATGACGGTCAGGTCAATATCGCCGATGAGGTTGCTCATCTTGAAGGAAAGGTCGAGCGGCAGTTGAAGTCGCTTTACGCCAAGCTGACCCCTGCGCAGAAAGTTCAGGTGGCTCGGCATTCCGCGCGGCCTCAATGCCTGGATTATATTGAGGCTCTGGTCGAGGATTTTACGCCTTTGGCCGGGGATCGTACTTTCGCCGAGGATCAAGCCATTATCGGCGGGTTGGGCCGGATCGACGGGCAATCCTGTGTGATTATCGGGCAAGAGCGTGGCGTGGATACCGAAAGCCGGTTGCTTCACAATTTTGGTATGGCCAAGCCCGAAGGATACCGCAAGGCTCAGCGCTTGATGAATCTGGCGGATCATTTTTCGTTACCGATCGTCACGTTGGTCGATACGTCCGGCGCTTTTCCGGGGATTGATGCGGAGGCGCGCGGGCAGGCTGAGGCGATTGCCCGTTCGATCGAGGTTTGTTTGTCGGTTCAGGTTCCTTTGATTCCGATCGTGATCGGAGAGGGCGGGTCCGGCGGTGCGATTGCTCTGGCGGCGGGTGACAAGATTATGATGCTTGAGCATTCGATTTACTCCGTTATTTCGCCCGAAGGTTGCGCGTCGATTTTGTGGCGTAGCCGGGATAAGGCTGAAGAAGCTGCGGAGGCGCTTCGTTTGACGGCGCAGGATTTGTTGGCGCTTGGGGTGATTGATACCATTATTCCCGAGCCGCTGGGGGGCGCTCATCGCGCGAGAGAGCAGGTGTTTACGGCGGTTGGGAAGGCTATTTCGATGGCTTTTGCCGAGTTATGTTCTGTTGATGGGCGGGTATTGCTGGAGCAGCGGCACAAGAAGTTTTTGGAGATGGGCAGGAAGATTAGGTAGCTCAGATCGTGAGCCGGTCCCCTTTAGGGGAACGGATCGCGTGAATCTGAGCTTTTAAAAAAGTGCGCCATTCCCGGATGGGAATGGCGTTTGGGAGATGACCCCTCCCCGAAAATGCCAAGGCATTTTCGACCCTCCCGCAAGGGGAGGGTGGTGGGCTTGCACAAACGTTGGGGTGTGGGAAGAAACGTTGAGGGTGGTGGGCTTGCACAAACGTTGGGGTGTTGGAAGAAACGTTGAGGGTGGTGGGCCTGCACAAACGGCGGGGGATGGGAAGAAACGTCGATCAACAAAATAAAAACGATTCAAGTAAAATACAAACCATTAAAGTAGAATACAAACCATTAAAGTAAAATATAAACCATTAAAGTGAAATACAAACCATTAAAGTAGAATACAAAAATAAGACGAAATGGGATTCCGTGTTCGCCCCTGAAAAAGGGGCGTCCGGAAGGATAAAGGTTGGAGGTTAGGTTCTTTAATGGAGAGGGTGTTTGGGGCTCCATGGTGCCGCATCCGAAGGCGTGCCACGGAAGGACAAAGGTTGGAAGAGGGGCTTTATTTGGTTCTTCGCTCTTCCAGCGTTCTTGCTATTCCCGCCGAGACGCTATTTCCACTTTTCAATCGGGTTGAAGATTTCGGTTTCGTGGGCGAAGAGGGCTGTCATCATTTCTTCCGGCGTGGTCACCAGCGTATAGATTT
>JBFWLD010000227.1:0-2962 GCA_050252315.1 Bdellovibrionales bacterium | reverse complement strand
CAGGCAAAAACGCTTTAGTGAACCAAGCGTCCGGGCAAATCGACATCACCTCGAACGAGCCCCCCAGTTCGGACCTCCCGCGCGGCAGCTTTATTGACATCGTCGTCTAATTTCGGAATTTTGTAGTATTTCGACAATTTAATAAGCCCCATCTGCAAAAGAAGCAGATACCTCTGGCTGGGCGGTATATCGTGACAAACGACATCGACAACGCAATCGTTCAAAAGATCGCCCATTTCCACCATAGCGCCGCGCCACCGGCGATAAGCCTTTTCCTGCCCATCAGAGCGATCATGAGAGCCAGAAGAAAAGAAGTCGCGACCGCCGTGAACAGGATGATAGGCAGCCACGAGATGGGCCCCCAAATCAGCCGCGACAAAATCGGCCTTAAAGCGCAAAGCAGCTTCTAAATGCTGCCGGGTAATCTGACCTTGCAAATGGAGAATATCCAAAACGGATTCCTCAACGACGCGAGCCGTAAGCGCCCTAGTATGCCCGTCGGCCTGTCCGAACGCCGCCCATGTCCGCCCGGCGTGCTGCCAACGTTCAGCCGGACCGTGATCCGGAATAAAATCCTGCTCGCCATAGCCTGACAAGGAACGATTCTGCTTTAACCGACGATCTGTAGAAACTGGCCTGCGACGTTGTTTCATGGCTCCTCCATAACTTAAGTGAAACGTCACATGACAGTAGTGGGATATTTCCTTTATGTCGAGTCCTTTTTACCTCGAACGTCGTTGCCTCCCTCGCTTGCTACCCCACGCCCCGCCCTTTGCGCACCCCCAACCACCCTCAACATTTCTTTCCCCCCCTCGCCCTTTGCGCAAGCCCACCACCCTCGACGTTTGTGCAGGCCCACCACCCGCCCCTTGCGGGAGGGTCGAAAATGCCTTGGCATTTTCGGGGAGGGGTCCTCCCCCCCCCAAAAAAAAAACACACCCTTAAATTTTAAAACCGAACCCTCAACGTCTTCCCGCAAAACTTTCCCTAACCGTCATGGCGAGGCCTTTAGCCCGCGGCCACCTGCCACGCCATAGCTGCTTACAGCGAAGGAGTATCCATTTATCCCAATCTATAGAGAACAGGAATCCACCCGTTTTTGTTTTTATGTACGATTTACGCGACCAAATCGAGCAACTTCATCCGGCTCGAAAGGGGGAAAGAAAGACACGCCTGAGCCCGCTCAACAATCTTGTCCACGCCTGCGACGCGCTCAACAGATTGCCCATCAACGCCGTAAAAAGAAAAAACAGGAACGCGTCGTGAAGGATTTCTTCGGCGACGAACCCCGTCCAAATATCCGTAAACAAGGCCATCAGGTCCAGCGACATGATCTCCGACGCGAAGCGGATAAAAGTCATTATCTAAGAAAGACCAAACGCAAAGAGTATCGTCAATGGGCGTCGTTTGACAAATCGGGCGACCATTCTTGGCGACCTTATCGGAACGGTGACGCATTTCCATAAATTCCGTCAAAGCCTCACCATACTCGCGCTCAACCTTGTTCTTTTTCAAAAGAGCCTTCACATCGCCATACCGGTGAACAGACCCACAATAGACCATCCCCGGTTGAAACTTATAAAGAGGCACCCCGGTCTTCGGCTCATAATGAAACTGAGCAATACGAAACGCAGAAACCTCTAACGGAGAAGTCATCCCCATTACCGTCATCGGTTTGGGTTTGGCCTCATCCTCCGAGTTCTCATCTGATACAAGCTCCATAGGCGGCCAAAAAGGCGATGAAGCTAAAAACGACCGCGACTTCGAAGCTATTAAGGATGACAACGTCTGAGCAAAAGCCTGAGTAGATACAAAATCGACTGGAATAGAAAAAGCGATCAACTTCGTCAGCTTAAAAGCATACTTCCTTAAAGCCGACTTCCCCACCATACACACTGCGGGTAAAAAAACAGAACCGACCGCATCCGTCGTTTTAAGGTCTTTAATGCCCAACAGTGTAATCGACAAGTTCTGAACACGCTTATGATACGCCACCGAAGCGGAGCCCGGTCGATGGCGCAAATGCACATAACGACCAAAATCAAAAAAAGGATCTTCGCCCTTGGCATCCATAGCAGGAGGCCCACCCTCAACAATCGCCGGACGAAAGGAGGGATAGCTCCAAAGGTCCATCACCTCGGGGCATAACCGCGTTAGATCTAAAAAAGGCGTCTGAGGATCACCCGCCGGAGCAGTGCCCTCACTACCCTCTTCTCCAGAATCAAAAAACAATCCACCCAATTCTTCCCATGGAAACATAATCTATATCCTCACTAAAAACGGTTTTAAAAATAGGCTATAATTCCCCAACCGCCAATAAAAATCGCCCGGAAATGAGTTCCCCGGGCGATTTTATAAAAAGAATACTTAACGGAAAGACTTTAGCGTCGGCTTGAGCGCCAAGCACCGTAATCTTCCCACCGGCCTTCTTAACGGCCTCAACCGCCGTCGCCGTAGCGCCGGAAACGGTAATCTCAACCTTGGTCTTCAACTCGCCCTTACCGAGCAAGCGCACACCATCGCGAGACTTGGAAACCACGCCGTTTTCGAGCAGCAAATCTTCCGTAATGGCAACCTTGGGATCAAGGCGACCATCATCCAGAGCTTCCTGCAAGCGCCCAATGTTCAAAATCGCGTAATCCGTAGGGAACAACGTCTTAAAGCCGCGTTTCGGCAGACGACGATGCAAAGGCATCTGGCCGCCTTCAAACCCGCGAATAGAAACGCCGGTACGAGCCTTTTGGCCCTTAACGCCGCGACCGCAGGTCTTACCCTTGCCGGAACCAATACCGCGACCGACCGACATCGGTTTCTTGCGAGCCCCTGGATTATCGCGCAAATCGTTGAGTTTCATGGATCTAATCCTTTTTCTATCTTCAGCCGTTTGAGCGGCCCAACCTTACGTCATGCCAGAAAGCTGGCATCCCATTTCTTTAAACCTTATTCACCTTCGACATGAACG
>JBFWLD010000226.1:0-2978 GCA_050252315.1 Bdellovibrionales bacterium | reverse complement strand
CGATTGCCCGTCTGCGCGCAGACGGGCAATCGTGCACCTGTCTTCCAAGGTGAGATGGTTATATCTTTTTCCCATAGCGCCAACACCTTACCATAGTGTTGCACTTCGTTTGTGAGTTTAAGGGATCCAGGCCCGAACCCAAAACGTTTATCCGGAGCCGTGGGTTTTATGCGGAACCCAATCCGACCCTTCCGTCTTCGCATTCCCTCTCCCTTAAAGAACCAATCCCCCGCCGTTGTCATTCCTGACGCCCCTTTTTCAGGGGCGATCCGGGATCCCATTTTTTATCCCCCCATTTACCCGGTTAATTTAGCCAACCGATAAGCGGGCCAAGCGCAGCAGGCTAAAAGGATCGGACCTAACAAGATAAAGCCCGTCTGCACCGAAGTCGCCTCGACAAAGTGCCCTAAAACCAAAGCCGTGACGATATAAACGATCCGTTCGCCCATACCTTCGACGGAAAGAACGGTCGCGCGAATATGGTGCCGGGCATGTTCGTTGAGAATGTCGCGCAACAAAGGAATGGCAAATCCCCACACGATCCCGTCCAGAAAAACGAAAAGCATAGCCCCGAAATTATTCATCCATCCGATAGTCGTCAAAAACGGCGCAGCCAAAAGCGGCACGAACAAAGCGGCAGGACGCCCCCATCGCCGTTCGAACCACGGCAAAAGTTTGGCTCCAACCCCGCCCATAAAACTTCCGGCAGCGGCAACACAACCGAACCACGCGACGGGAATGCCGATTTGACCGTAAAAAAGGAAGCAGCTCCAATAAGCGAAAATATGAAGTCCGGTTATAGCCGCCAGATAGATCGACGCATACCGCACCATTTTATGCCGCCCGCAATATTTAACGGCGCGCACCAGATCGCGCACATGAAGGCGCAACGCTTGTTTGTTTTGTTTCTTTTGGGAAGGCGCGGTAAGTCCGAGGCTCAAAGGCAGAAGGAAAGAGGCGGTCAGCGCATTAATCCAAAAGGTAAAGCGCAGCGATACCATCGTGGTCACGCCGCCTAATATATCGCCTAAACTATGCCCGGCTTGTTGATAGAAAAAGGCGGTGCCTTCTACCTTGGCATAGTCCTTTTCGCCTTCCATATCTTTCAGCGAATTGTATAAAAGCGCCGAATCCGTCCCGGACCGCAGGCTGGCGTTGAGCGCCAGAAAAACTTCGGCAAAAACAAAGCCCCAAAAACTATGGTTCAGGACATAAATCACGATTCCGAGCGGCATAAAAACGGAAGCCATAATAAGCGTCTTTTTATGCCCCATCACGTCGGAGATATAGCCGCTCGGCACCTCGGACAAGAGTAGGAACCCGGCAAAATAGGCTTGAATAAGGTAAACGTCGGAAGCGGACAGGCCGTTGGCCTCGTAATAGGGCACAAGCATGGGGGCGATCAGCCAAAAACTGGCCAAAAACCGTTGACCGTTCATCTTCCAGATATTGGCGGCGACGCCCATGGTTTTTCCCAACCCTTGCCACAAAAAGGCCACGTTACCATGAGGTTTTTGCGGCAGGCAAGGCGGAAAGAATAAACGCCATATAATCCCGTTGCGCGTTGCCGAAACTTAGTGTAGCAGAATTGTTTGTCCAAGGCGCGAGCCCGCGTTTTGGCCTTTTGAAAGTCGCGAACATGACAGATCGTATGCCTGCGGTTTCCCAGCGGTCGGATCGGATAGCTTCGATTGATTTCTGGCGCGGCCTTTATTTATTGATGATCTATGCCAATCATGTGCCGGGAAATTTTTTTTCCTACCTGACCTTGCGCAACTGGGGCTTTGCTGATTCAGCAGAGCCTTTTATTTTTATCTCCGGTTTCAGCGCGATGCTGGCCTTTGGCCGTTTCTACGATCGCGGCGGTTTTATCACGGGCCTGTGTCGAACGCTTAAACGGACGTGGCAATTGTTCGGCGCGCATATCCTGTTGGTCTTCGCCATGTCGGCGATCATCGCGATGGCTGGCGACGCAACGGACGGCAAACCAATTATGGAAGAGATGAACTTCTCTCCCTTTTTCGTGGAAACAAACGTCGCGGTTGTGCGCCTTCTCAACCTTCGTTATATGCCGCATATGACGGACATTCTGCCGCTTTATATTGCGCTTATTTTTGTCTTTCCGTTGATTTGGGCGCTGATCCGCGTTTCGTCCATTCTCGCCTTGGCCGTGTCCGCTTTCATATGGGTTTGGGCCAACGCGACGGGAGTGTCCTTGGCGAATTATCCGGAAGGAACGACATGGTTTTTTAACCCGATCGCATGGCAGCTTTTATTCGTGGCCGGGATGGTAGCGTTTAAAGAGCGCGCCCGCATTCCCCATTTGATTCATTCCCGTCTTCTGTTCGCCTTGTCTTCGTCCATCGTTCTTTTCGGATTGTTGGCCGCTGCGCCATGGGCGCATTTCGAAGCCTTTTCTTCATGGCGCGTCGTGCCGTCGTCTTGGTTGTCCTATGACGTTAAAGCCAATCTTTCCTGGCCGCGTGTCCTCCATTTCTTCGCGCTTGCGTTTTTGGCCGCGCGCCTTTTCCCGCCGACGTCCTCCCTGTGGCAAAAAGGCTGGGTGCAAACGATTTCCCTGTGCGGACGGCATTCCCTGCCGATCTTCTGTGGCGGCACGGTCTTGTCCTTGATCGTCCATGTGGCGCTTCGTCTTGGCCGCTTGGACGGTATGGCCTCGGCCTTTATTACCTTTGCGGGGTTTTTGGTCCTGATTTCTTTTGCATGGGTTCTGGACCGCGCGAAAAAAAGGCTCCAAGCCGTCTCCTCCGAGCGCCGCCGCCCACCCTGCGAACCGGAAGAAACCGTTGGGGTCATCGAAACCCTTTTCCCGTCCACGACGCCGGAGCTTCCCCTCCAAAAAACCGCTTAGGGCCAAGACTCCATAAAGTGAGAGGTTCTGCACTCCCAACCTTTCTTCTCACACCCCAGCCCTTTGTGCAGACCCACCACCCGCCCCTTGCGGGAGGGTCGAAAAT
>JBFWLD010000225.1:0-2982 GCA_050252315.1 Bdellovibrionales bacterium | reverse complement strand
CTAAGGACGCCAACCTAATCACGATCTGCTCTAAGCCGATCGGACCTTGTTAATAAAGGTTTCGACCTCGCGGCGGAGTTTTTCCCCTTCGACGGCAAGCTGGCTTCCGGCTTCCTGAACCTGCACAGCCATGCGGATGGTGTGTGTCGAGGCTTCGGTAACGCTGCCGATATTGGTGGAGACAGTGCTTGTCCCGGTGGCGGCCTGTTCAATGCTTTGGGCAATTTCGTTGGTGGCCGAGGACTGCTCTTCGACCGCCGTCGCAATTGTGGTGGAAATCTCGTTGACGCGTCCGATGGTCGCCGCGATGCTTTGGATCGCGTCAACCGTATTCGTGGTCATGTTCTGCATTTCCTGAATCTGATCCGCGATTTCTTGGGTGGCTTTGGCGGTTTGATCGGCTAGGCCTTTGACTTCCTGAGCAACGACGGCAAAGCCTTTGCCTGCATCTCCGGCACGCGCTGCCTCAATCGTGGCATTGAGCGCCAGAAGATTGGTTTGCCCGGCAATATCATTAATAAGTTCGACCACCGTGCCGATTTTCTGGGCGGCTTGAGCCAAGGCTTCGACGGTGGCGTTTGTTTTGGTTGTTTCGGAAACGGCGTTGGCGGCAATCTGGGTGGATTCAATAACGCGTTGCTTGATTTCATTGATCGAGGCGTGAAGCTCTTCGGCTGCCGAAGCCACGGTCTGAACATTGCCGGTCGCTTCCTGAGCCGCCGCAGCGACGACGCGGGATTGTTCAGTTGTTTGCTCCGCTGTTGTGGACATGGTTTTGGAGTTATCTTGCAACTGGATCGCGGCCTCAGCCACAGCCTCGACAACACCGGCGCTGGTGTTTTGGAATTCAGCGACCAATTGTTCGATGATGACTGCGCGTTTTTCGCGAACCTCGCGCTCCTTGGCTTGGGACTTTTCCAGTTCGTCGTTTTTAATCATGTTTTCTTTGAATACCGAGACGGCCTGAGCCATTTTGCCGACTTCATCTTTGCGCTGCTGGTGCGGGATTTCGACGCTTTTGTCGCCGCTGGCCAATTTCAGCATGACGGCGGTAATGGCGCGAATGGGTTTGGTAATGGCTTGTCCGGCGATGCTGCCGAACAGTAAGCTTAGAACGATGGTCAGGATGACGCAGGCCATGCCGATTTCCAGACCGGTGGCAATGGTTGAACGCAGCCGTTGGTTGGACAGTTCGGCTTCGGTATCCGCGCCGATAGCCTCGCTTTCGATAGCTTTATACAAGGGGGCGTAGCGGCTTTGGCAATCATTGAGGAAAATATTCGCCATGGAGACGTCCACATTAATCAGGTCGGCGACTTGAACCACGCTTTCCTGATAGGCTTTCATATTTTCTTGGATTTTTTTGACGGAGTCCGCTGGCAGATCGTTGGGGTAGGCATCGAACATGCGCTCGATCAACATATTCGCCGTCCACAGGGATTCTTTTGCCGAATGCAGCGATTCGTCGATCAGTTTGTCTTCGACGCTGGTTTGTTTCCAGTTGAGGGCCTTGTAAAGCTCGGTATGCGTTTTGGCGAGGGAGAGTTCCGCACTGGTCAGCATGGCCGACAGGTCGCGGCTGTGTGAGCTGCTTTGAACTGCGCTTGTAATATCGTTCGAGGAAAGGGTCCAGACAACGCCGATAATAAGCGCCATAAAACAGCCAAATAAAGGAGAAAAAAGGCTTTTGGCTCTGATCGAGGCATTGTCGAGGATTTTCATATAGGATCCTTTGTCGGGAGAGAGCTGGATGGGAAGGAAGAAAAAAGGGGCAGCCTTTGATCGGGCTGCCCCAAGGTGCTTATTTGAAATAACCGACGCCGACCGTGTAGTCGCCGACCTTGATAACGTAGGTGGACTTCTCTTTGATTTTACCGTTATCGGTCACGTCCGGCCATTTGTAATCAACCCAATCGGTATCCTTGACTTCAAGAAAGGCTTTCACAAACGGGTAGCCGCTGACATCTTTCATGGCCAAGCCGCCTTTGCCGACCAGAACCGGTTTGGCTCCGTGAGCTTTAAACGTTCCGTCTTTATCAAAGACAAAAACGTACAGATCGCGATCAATGAACCCGCTGTCTTTCTTTTGAAAGGTTTTGAAGGCTTCGTCGGGGTTTTCTTTGACAAGCGCGGCGGCCTTTTCCGCCATAGCTTGGGCTTCTTCTTTGGTGCCGTGCGTGCCTTCGGCGAGAACCGGGCTCGACGTAAAGGCGGCTAATCCGAGCAAGAGACAGGCGAGTTTTAGAAATTTCATGCGGGGACTCCTTAACCTAGAGGGAAACGATAGTCTTTTTTTAGAATTCGTTGGTTAATGATGTCTTAAGTGGCGTCGAATCCTCAGGAAACTTCATGATAAAAACATACAATTGTCCATGATTATTCGGTAGATAAAATGTATTGCGCTGCATCATAAATAAAACGGTCTTTGCCATAAAAAAACGGCACGCGAAAACGCATGCCGTTCACAACTTAGCAAAATCAATGTTTCTATACTATCAGACCGCCGCCGAGCAATTAGCCGGAAGCGTCGTCTGTCGCAGATACGAAAGGACGTTGGCCCATTTCGTCCGCTTTTCCTGATCGCCTTTTTGGGCGGCAGCAGCAGCTTCTCCGGCAGCGCGCGATAAAGCGAGGCGACCGTAACGGTCGAGCGTTTGGTGGGCGAGGTTGGTGGTGTCGTCGGTCGGGTGAGCTGTCATGGCGGGGTCCTAATAATTAAATTAAAAATGGAAAACCATTCACAAGAATGATTAGGACACAGATTAATGGCAAAATTTTGAAAAGCTGTTAATGGGCGGCGAAATAATTCGCTTTAATGGAAGGCCCCGTCGCTTTTCTTTGAGTGTGTCTTGTCGGTGTCACTCGGTCTTTTGGCCCAGAAGGGAAAAATCGCCTGATAGGCATGTTCAAGCCGTAAGACCCATGCTTCGGCGAGCGGAAGGTCACCTTCCCTGAGGGCCGTTGCAAAGTGGCAATAAACCG
>JBFWLD010000224.1:0-3134 GCA_050252315.1 Bdellovibrionales bacterium | reverse complement strand
AAAACATGGCCTGGACCGAGCAACAAATTGAAACCCTCAAAAAAATGTGGGGAAATGGGTATAGCGCTAATGATATCGCCAAGAATTTGGGCGGCGGCGTCACCCGTAACGCCGTCATCGGCAAGGCTCATCGTTTGAAATTGTCCGCTGGCGCGGCTTCTTCCCGTAGCAATGTCGAGCCTCCGTCTAAGACCAAGGGCGTTGTCATGGCGACCATTAATAAGGTTAGCAAACGGCGCTCTTCTGTTTTGCGCTCTATGCCGCCGGTCCAATCTTCGGATATGCCTGCGCGGACGACGATTTTGCGCGAGACGAAGCTTCGCCCCATCGAGACGGCTCGTCGTAGCGAGGGTATCCCCGTTACTAAGGCTGGGGAGCACCACTGCCGCTGGCCGATCGGCGATCCTCGTTCTCCGGATTTCCGCTTCTGTGGCTGCGAAACGCAGGAAGGCTTGCCTTACTGTGCGCATCATGCGCGGATCGCTTACCAGACCGTCAGCCGTCGTTCGCGCGCCAATGCCAATGCGGATGCTGCCGTCACGCAGGACGCCAAGACCCGTCAGTTCGAGGAATGAGAAGCATCATGTAACCGCCTTCGAAAAAAAAGCGCCTTCGGGCGCTTTTTCTCGATCCCACAGAAGGAAACGGCGCATGGAAAAAAACAGGCTTGTTTTTGTTGACGTCGGTAAGATCTTCAGCATTTTTCTGGTGATTGTTTTGCATACCTGTCTTTGCTCCGTTTATCTTTTTCAGGATATCGGGTCGTCAGATTGGTGGGCGGGCTTGGCTTATTATACAGCCAGTCGCGTATGCGTTCCCTTATTTATCATGCTCAGTGCCGTTTTGACTTTGTGGAAGGATGTCCATTCTGATGCCGATCAGGATCTGCGACGGGTAGTTAAACGGATCGTTCATTTTGGTGTGCCGATCCTTTTATGGTCCGTTTTTTATCTTCATTTATTCAATAAGAAAATCAATTTCCATTCCCTTGTGTCGATTTTTTATGCTCCGACGGGCCTTGTTCATTTGTGGTTTTTGTATGTGTTGATCGGGATTTATCTTTTGTCGCCCCTGTTTTTAGCTGTTTTAAGAAAAGGAGGGCGTGATCTGATCGGCTATGTCCTGCTTTTATGGTTTGTTTTCTCCCCGCTTAGCGTATATGTGACGGCCTTTTTTGGCGTGAAACCGTCGAATTCTTATGGCCTGTTTCCGACCTATCAGGCTGGTTTTGTCGGGTATTATTTGCTTGGCGCGTGGCTGATGGAGAGAAAACCCCTTGCTCTTCGAGCGTCGGTCGCGCTGGTGCTTGTCGGTTTTTTTCTTTCATACGCTCTGACGGCCTATGACAATTTGTTCGTGTCTTTGCCTCCCTTTAACGATCGCTATCTTAATTTTCTCGCCCCAGGCGTTGGGCTTATGAGTGTCGGCTGTTTCGAGGTCTTACGGTCGGTTTCATGGCCTAAATCAAGGTTAATTGCCTTTTTCTCTTCCCTTGTTTTCGGGGTTTATTTTGTCCATGAGGCTTTGCTTGATGTGATAAGAAAGGATTTCGGCTGGACTGGAAACGGCCTTTCGCCTTTATGGAGCCTTCCGGCCATTGCCGTGGGGGTCGTGTTGGCGAGTTTCGCCGTGTCTGCCGTATTGTTTAAGATTCAAGGGAAGCGCCACATTTTCTTTTGAGTGGCTGGGAGACTAGGATTCGAACCTAGGTAAACAGAGTCAGAGTCTGTTGTCCTACCGCTAGACGATCTCCCAATCCGGCGAAAGTGAGAGGTTTTCCTATCATATCGCTCCGGGTTTGTGTAGTCTTTCCTGCAAAAAAAGTCGTTAGGTATAAGATAAGGCACTACATAAGGTTAAGTCTATGAAAGGGCAGTCTAAAAATAGAGGGATCGGTGGGGCTGCGTCCAAGCGGCGTGAGGCTGTGCGCGTCAAAACCGCTAAGAAACGCTCCGTTTCTTCCGCCAAATGGCTGAAACGCCAGCTTAATGATCCTTATGTTGCGGCGGCCAAGGATATGGGCTTTCGTTCGCGTGCCGCGTTTAAGATTCTTCAACTGGACGAGCAATTCCACTTTTTGAAGAAAGGTATGCGCGTCGTCGATTTGGGGGCGGCACCCGGCGGGTGGTCCCAGATTGTCGCGAAAAAGATGGGGCCGACTGGCAAGCTTGTTTCTTTGGATATTCTGCCGATTGAGCCGATTGATGGCGCTGTGATTCTGCATATGGATTTTCTGGCCGATGATGCTCCGGATCGGTTGAAGGAGGCTTTGGGGGGGGAGGCTCAGGTTGTGCTGAGCGATATGGCTCCCTCTACCACCGGGCATGCCGCCACCGATCATTTGCGCATCATGGATCTGGCCGAGACGGCGGCTCATTTTGCTTTTGAGGTGTTGGCTCCCGGTGGGACGTTCGTTTGTAAATATTTTCAAGGCGGGGCGGAAAAAGTTCTGCTGGATCAGTTGAAGAAGCGTTTTTCTAAAGTTCGGCATGCCAAGCCTGCTTCAAGTCGGGCGGACTCTTCAGAGAGTTTTATTGTTGCGACTGGGTTTCGGAAAGTTTCTTGAGCCGTTTTTTGTAAAAGAGAAAAATAAAAGGAAATGGGATCCCGGATCGCCCCTAAAAAAGGGGCGTCCGGGATGACAAATGTTGGGGGTTTGGTTCTTTAAGGGAGAGGCTGAGGCTGGGTTACGCATAAAACCTACGGCTCTGGATAAATGTTTTGGGATCGGGGCTGGATCCCGTTTTGCGGGCGGGATGACGATGGTTTCATTTCGCCTTCGCGATTGACGTTGCAGGAAAGTTTTGCGGGAAGATGTTGGGGGATGGGTTCTTAAAATGGATCGCTTAGAGTAGATCGTGATTAGGTTGGCGTCCTTAGACGACGACCTAAACGCGTGAATCGGCTCGGCAGCAAAGAATTAGAGCCTTTTCCGGCAATAGAAAGGGCGACAACCTTTTCGGAAAAGGCTCTAGATAGGAAAGCTGTATAGGGAAAACCCCTCCCCGAAAATGCCAAGGCATTTTCGACCCTCCCGCATCAACTCTGTTTTTTTAAGCCGTTTTCAGGGCGGCGTCACGCAGTTTTGCGTTAAGGATAACCAGCAGTTTACGGGCCACGGCGATGAGGGCTTG
>JBFWLD010000223.1:0-3179 GCA_050252315.1 Bdellovibrionales bacterium | reverse complement strand
AAACGCGTGAATCTGCTCGGCAGCAATGAGTTAGAGACTTTTCCGGCTATAGAAAGGCCGTCAACCTTTTCGGTAAAGGCTCTAGTACGAAATTTTTTACTTTCACGCGGTTCGAAATTTTGTCGGACCTTTTTTAGGGACAGAAAATGTCACAGAATTTTGAAGAGTTTGGCCTTCCCGCCAAACTTGTAAAAGCCCTTACACGCATCGGCTATCAAACGCCGACTCCCATTCAAGACCAGACCATCCCTTTAGCCTTGCAAGGCAAAGACATCTTGGGCTCGGCGCAAACAGGCACAGGCAAGACAGCAGCCTTCGGGATTCCGATGATCGTGCACCTGATGGAAAATCAGGAAAGCACCGCGTTAGTCATGACCCCGACAAGGGAACTCGCCGCACAGGTGCAAGCCTCCCTTCTCCCCTTATTGCCGCATCCGATGAAAACAGCGCTCCTCATCGGCGGCGATTCCATGTTCAAACAGCTCAATCAACTCAAACAAGCGCCGCGCCTTATTATCGGCACGCCCGGACGCATCAACGACCATCTGGCACGCGGCACCTTGAACCTGAGCGCCACCAGCTTCATGGTGCTGGATGAAACGGATCGCATGCTCGATATGGGCTTTGGCCAGCAAATCGACAAGATTCTGACCTTCATGCCCCGCAAACGCCAAACCTTGCTGTTCTCCGCGACCCTGCCGCCGAACATTATCAAACTGTCGAGCAAATACATGCACCATGCCGAACGCGTGGCCATAGGCTCAACCACAACGCCAGCCAGCAACATTCAACAGGAACTCGTCCATACGACGGACACGGAAAAATTCCCGCAGCTTCTGGATCAGCTCAGCCGTCGCGAAGGCTCGGTGATTATCTTCGTCAAAACAAAGTACGGGACGGAAAAACTGGCTAAACGCTTGGTCGCCGCCGATCATCTGGCCGAGGCCATCCACGGCGACTTACAACAACGCCGCCGTGATCGTGTTATCCGCCATTTTCGCGAACAGAAATATCGCATCCTCGTGGCCACGGACATTGCGGCGCGAGGGCTGGACATCCCGCATATCGAGCACGTCATCAATTACGACCTACCCCAATGCCCAGAGGATTATATCCACCGTATCGGACGCACGGCCCGCGCCGGAGCAGAAGGCAGCGCCATTAATCTGCTCACCCCGGCAGACGGCAGCAAATGGAAGGCGATCCACCGCCTGATTCACGGCAAAGAGGATTCGGCCTACCCCGGCCCAGCCCCGACAAAACCCAGCAAAAAATATAAGAGCCAAAGCAAGGGAAAAAGGAAATGGGCCCCCACAACCGGCGAGGAGAATCGGCCCGCTAAAGCCGCCGCCAAGCCCCCCAAAGGCAAACTTAAAAAACCGGCATGGAAAGGCAAAAAGCCCCATCCCAAAGCAGGTGGGTTCAAAAATAAAAAAGCAGCCTAGGATTAGAGTCAGAGGAAAGAAACTTGAGGAAGAAGGCCCACATCCCTAAAAGGGGAGGAGTTCCTCTATGAAAATAAAAACATCATTAACGATCATCCACCACTTTCTGTTATAATAATCCTTTGCAAGTCACGCTATTAGACGGATTATAGTATGAATAATACAGAGAAAAACTTACAAAATCCCAGACCCCCTGTTCATGATACCGTACCTCAGAACAATTTCAGGTATGAGGCGCCCTTATCAAAGATCGCCGGAAAGCTTGTAAAGATTACGAGCCAGATACCGCTCGAAACTTTCAGTATACTGGCACTAAAATTGTGCGGTACAGCCTGTAGCGGATTCGCTACTTATTCAGCTTGGACGCATAAGCCTTGGTGGCACACAGGGTTATTTGTTGCTGCCGCGATTGCTTGCGGGATCGCCTGCAGGCCAATTGCAAGACGTTCAGAGAACAAACTGAAAAATGTAAATATAGATATATAAACCGGACAACAGATCCCCATCAAAACAGAATAAAACGCCGTCCTGCCTCCCCCTATCAAGGACGGGGTCCATTCCGGCTGGCATCCCATTTGTCATTATCTTCTGTTAACCTGAATTCAGAAACCCTGCTCCGGACGCCGCATTCAATTGACATCCCAAGCAGGGTTAAGATACCTTGGCCTATCTTCTCGGAATCACGAGCAAAGGCTGCGTGCACATGAATTTTCTCGCTGTTATCGGTCGGACTTTCCTCCATTTTCTTCAGGCCGCCGGTCAATTCACTTGGTTTTTAGGGACGACCCTAGCCCATACGGTCCATCCGCCCTTTCACTGGCGGCAAATCGGACGCCAAGCCGTTGACATTGGCTATTATTCCCTGCCCGTTGTCGGCTTGACCGCCATGTTCACCGGCATGGTGTTGGCGCTGCAAAGCCACTCAGGCTTTTCCCGCTTTGATGCGGAAAGCGCTATCCCGACGGTCGTCGTCTTGTCCATCACACGCGAACTCGGTCCGGTCATGGCCGGATTGATGGTTGCGGGCCGCATCGGCGCCTCCATCGCGGCTGAGCTTGGCACCATGCGCGTGACCGAACAAATCGACGCACTGACCACCCTCTCCACCAATCCCTATAAATACCTGATTGTCCCCCGTCTGTTGGCAGCAACACTGGCCATGCCGTTGTTGGTCCTGATCGCGGATATTGTCGGCGTCTTCGGCGGCTTTTTGGTCTGCGTGTACGGGCTGCATTTCAACGCCTCAAACTATCTCTCTCAAACATGGGAGTACCTGGAATTCGCGGACGTGAGTTCCGGCCTGTGGAAAGCCGCAGTCTTCGGCGGCATCGTTGCTATGATGGGCTGCTATAACGGCTTCAACTCCAAAGGCGGCGCGCAAGGCGTGGGTGCCGCAACGACCAACGCCGTTGTCTCAGCCTCCATTCTTATCCTGATTACGAACTACATTTTGACGGGGATTCTCTTTGCTACAAACTAAGACAACGCCGAAAATCGAGCTTCAGGGCGTCATCAAATCCTTTGGCAGCAAGCATGTGCTGCGAGGCATTGATTTATCCATCGCACCGCAAGAATCCATGGTCGTGATCGGCGGATCGGGCACGGGCAAATCCGTTATGCTCAAATCCATCTTGAGCATCCTGACCCCGGATAACGGCTCGATCAAAATCGACGGACAGGAAACCGTTTCCCTTCGCGGCAGACGCCGCGACGAGCATCTGGCCAAATTCGGCA
>JBFWLD010000222.1:0-3206 GCA_050252315.1 Bdellovibrionales bacterium | reverse complement strand
TAGAGCAGATCGTGATTAGGTTGGCGTCCTTAGACGACGACCTAAACGCGTGAATCTGCTCGGCAGCAATGAGTTAGAGCCTTTTCCGGCATTAGAAAGGGCGACAACCTTTTCGGTAAAGGCTCTAGGCTTACGAAAGTGGAGCAAGATGTTATAGTCATTTTTATTTTAAAGAAAAAACCCCGCGATTTCTCGCGGGGTTTTCTTTTTGTCGTGAGGGAGGGGGATTAAAAACCGCCCATGCCACCCATGCCGCCCATATCAGGAGCGCCGTGAGCGGCTTCCTTCTTTTCCGGCTTGTCGGCGATCATGCTTTCCGTCGTGATCAGGAGGCCTGCGACCGAGGCCGCATTCTCCAAAGCCACGCGGACAACCTTGACCGGGTCGATGATGCCAGCCTTGAGCAAATCCACATACTCACCTTTTTGGGCGTCGAAGCCTTGGTTCGTATCCTTTTGGCCAAGCAGCGTGCCCACAACGACGGAACCGTCGAGGCCTGCATTGTCCACGATCTGACGGATCGGGGCTTCCAGAGCCTTGCGGACGATGTCAACGCCGCGGCGCTGGTCGTCATTGGAAACACGGATTTTTTCGATCGCGCGAACCGCATAGAGTAGGGCCGTGCCGCCGCCGGAGATAACGCCTTCTTCCTTGGCAGCCTTGGTAGCGTGGACAGCGTCGTCAACGCGATCCTTGCGCTCCTTGACTTCGACTTCCGTCGCGCCGCCGACGCGGATAACCGCAACGCCGCCAGCCAGCTTGGCCAGACGTTCTTGCAGTTTTTCACGGTCATAGTCGGACGTGGTCGTTTCAATCTGCTGGCGGATCTGGGCGCAACGCGCTTCGATGTCTTTTTTCTTGCCCGCGCCGTCGACGATGGTCGTGTTGTCCTTGTCGATGCGGACCTTCTTGGCTGTGCCAAGCATGGACAGCGTGACATTCTCCAGCTTGATGCCGAGGTCTTCGGAGATGACCTGACCGTTTGTCAGGATTGCCATGTCTTCCATCATCGCTTTACGACGGTCACCAAAGCCCGGAGCCTTAACCGCTGCGACCTTCAAGCCGCCGCGCAGCTTGTTGACAACGAGCGTCGCCAAAGCTTCGCCTTCGACTTCTTCCGCGATGATGAGCAACGGACGACCCGACTGCACAACAGCTTCCAAAACCGGCAGCAAGGGCTGCAAGCCGGACAGCTTCTTTTCGTGGAAGAGGATGTACGGATTTTCCATCTCGCACACCATCTTTTCCGCGTTGGTCACGAAATAGGGCGAGAGGTAGCCTCGGTCAAACTGCATGCCTTCGACGACATCCAGTTCTGTTTCAAGGCTCTTGTTTTCTTCGATGGAGATCGGCGATTCATGTCCGACCTTTTCCATAGCGGCGGCGATCATGTCGCCGATTTCCTTGTCGCCGTTGGCTGAGATGGTGCCGACTTGGGCGATTTCCGTCTTGCTGGCAACCTTCTTCGCGCGGGCGGCGAGGTCTTCGACGATTTTTTCAACCGCCGCGTCAATGCCGCGTTTCAGATCCATCGGATTCATGCCTGCCGCAACGGCCTTGATGCCTTCGCGTGCCAAAGCGCGTGCCAAAACCGTCGCCGTTGTGGTGCCGTCTCCTGCGCGGTCAACCGTCTTACTGGCGACTTCACGCACCATCTGGGCGCCCATATTTTCAAAATTATCCGGGAGTTCGATTTCCTTGGCAACGGTCACGCCATCCTTGGTCACGCGAGGCGCGCCAAAGCTTTTTTGAATGACGACGTTGCGGCCTTTCGGGCCCAGCGTGCAGGATACGGCGTCCGCCAGCACGTCGATGCCACGCATCATGCTGTCGCGTGCCTTCACGCCAAAACGAATTTCTTTTGCAGCCATTGTCTTTATTCCTTTCAAGTGTGAAAAGTTGTTTTAAAGCATTCGGCATTCAGGATTTTGCATTCGGAGAATATATCCCCCCCGTATGCTGAATGCCGCATGCTGAATGCTTACTTTTTACAGGCCTTTCCAGCCTTGCAGCAGCCTTCGATCACGCCCATGATGTCGGATTCTTTCATGATGAGCAGGTCTTCGCCGTCGATTTTGACTTCCGTGCCCGACCATTTGCCGAACAAGATACGGTCGCCAGACTTAACGTCGAGGGCAATGATTTTGCCTTGTTCATCCCGTGCGCCCGGTCCGACAGCGATAATTTCGCCTTCAGAAGGCTTTTCTTTGGCTGTGTCAGGGATAATGATGCCGCCAGCGGTCTTGGCTTCGCTCTCAAGGCGGCGAACCACGACGCGGTCATGCAGAGGACGGAATTTCATCGGTCTTGCTCCTTACTAGGTTGTTGCCGGGCCGGGTGGGCTCCGGTATGTTTAAAACACTCAATTTCGTTGTTGTTCTGTCTAAACAACACGTTTCGTCCAAGGAAGTTCCTTGGCGCAAGGGTCTATGTAGGCGTTCTGTTAAAGTCTTTCAAGGTTTATTAACTTTTTTTTAAACCGAAATTTGCCTCAGCGCTTCGCCTAAGACCATGGCGGCGGAGAGGGCGACATTTAGAGAGCGCATTTGGGGGGCCATGGGGATAACGACGCGGCCATCGACGGCATTGTGGACGGTATCGGGGACTCCGGCGCTTTCGCGACCAACCATAAGGATGTCGGTGGGGGAGAAGACAAAATCTGTGTAGGGGATAGCTCCTTTCGTGGTTAAAAGGATGATCCGACGGTTGCTGGACGCTTGGCGGAAGCGGTCCCAGTCCAGATGCCGGGTGACGTTGATGTGGTCGATATAATCCATAGCCACGCGGTGCAGGCGTTTATCGTCCCAGATAAAACCACAAGGTTCAATAATGTCCAGCGGTACGCCAAGGCAGGCTCCAAGCCGGAGCATGGAGCCGGTATTCGTCGGCATATCAGGTTGATAAAGAGCAAGTCTAAGATTTTGGTTCATGTGGGCTGTTGTAGTCCAGTTCGGTCCCTTTGGCCAGTACTACCAGAGGTAAGGAGGCCTTGCTCCGGGGCGGGCGCGGGTAAGATAGGGCTTGCCTTCCTTGTTAACCAAGGATATGTCGAAGGGGAAAGGAGCTTTGCATGTCACCTTGTCTTTCCTGTCTTGGCGGGCAGAAGGCTCCCCTTTGGATCGCCGGGGGGCTATATGCCCTGATCGGTTCTTTCGGTGTGTTTTTCGGGGGGGCTTGGGCTGCCTGCGTGATAGCCGCGGCGCTTC
>JBFWLD010000221.1:0-3206 GCA_050252315.1 Bdellovibrionales bacterium | reverse complement strand
ACGTGTGCTCTTCGATCTCCATGAAGCGGCTCGCCGCCGACAATAAAATTCCGGGCGGAGATATGACCGTCTTTTTACGCGCTAACGGGGTTCCGCCGCAGGCTTTGCGCGATCAGGTTCGCGCGGCCCTGACGTGGAATAAAATCGTCATGCGTACAGTCCGTCCGAGCATTAATATTGGCGACGACGAAATAGACGCCGCTGTCCAACGGCTACGCGCCAACGCCGGAAAGCAGGAATTTCTCTTAAGCGAAATCTTTCTGGCCGTGGACAAACCCGAAGACGAGACATCGGCCAAAGCCTTGGCCGACAATTTGGTTGAACAAATCAAGGATGGAGCCGTGTTTGGCGTTGTTGCCCGCCAATTCTCCCAAGGTCTGGGGGCGAGCAATGGCGGCGACCTAGGCTGGATTCAACTGGGGCAACTTGCTCCTGAAATTGATAAAGCGCTCGCTCAAATGAAAAAAGGCGACATTGTTGGCCCGATCCGTAGCGCCAATGGTTATCATATTTTAGGCTTACGCGATCGTCGTACGCTTGCTCTTGGCGATAGCAAAGATATGTCGGTTCACCTGCAACAGCTTTTCCATCCCTTCACCGCCGACACCCGAAAGGAAACCTTGTTGCACCAAGCCGCAGACATCCGCGCCAACACAACAAGCTGCGACGGATTGCAACAGACCATCGAACAAAACTACCCCTCATGGCGCTGGCAAGACCTTGGCGACGTCGCTTTAGACAAAGCGCCCGCATGGCTTGCCGATAAAGTTGCCCCGATCGAAGAAGGCCACGCAACAAAAGCCATGGCCACGACTAAAGGCGCTCTCATCCTATTCGTCTGCAAGCGCAATATGCCGGAAAATCTCGACCGCAACGCAATCCAACGCGCCATAGGCACGGAAAGGCTTGAACTGATGGCACGGCGGTTGCAGCGTGATTTGCGCAAAGACGCCTTTATCGACGTTCGGAAGAAAACGCCCTTTTAATGACGACAGAATCCGAAACGCCGCCCCTTCCCCCATTGCGCGAAGTCATTGCCCGCTATGGGCTTGCCGCGCGCAAAGGGCTTGGCCAACACTTTTTGCTTGATCTCAATCTCACGCGACGCATCGTCGAAAAAGCAGGAAATCTGGAAGGCTGCACCGTCTTTGAAATCGGCCCCGGTCCGGGCGGGCTAACCCGGCCCTTACTGGAAAGCAAAGCGGCCTTAGTCATTGCCATCGAAAAAGACCCTCGATGCGTGTTGGCGCTTGAACCGCTTGTCGAGGCCTATCCCGACAAACTAACCCTGTTGCAAAAGGATGCGCTACAAACAGACCTAGCCGCCCTTGCCCCGCCGCCACGCGCGATCGTCGCCAACCTGCCCTATAATGTCGGAACGGAACTTCTCCTTGGCTGGCTGCATCAACGTGACGCATTTAAAAGCCTGACCCTCATGTTCCAGTTGGAGGTCGCAGACCGCATCGTCGCGCAGCCCAATAGTAAAGCCTATGGACGGCTTGGGGTTCTGTGCCAGTTTTGTTGCAACGTCCAGCGCGTCATGAAAATCCCGGCCCGCGCCTTCACGCCGCCACCTAAAATAGATTCCGCTGTCGTGCACCTCACCCCACGCGCCGACCGCCCGACGGGCATTGCTTTAGAAGATTTGGAAAAGATCACAGCACATGCCTTTGGCCAACGGCGAAAAATGCTACGCACAAGCCTCAAGCCCCTTGGTGGAGAAACCCTTTTGCAGGCGGCTGATATCGACCCGCAAAAACGAGCCGAAGACCTCAGCGTCAAAGAATTCGAAATTCTGACCCGCGCTTACGCCGCCAACAAATAACGCGTGCTGCGGCCTCCGGCAGAATCCTTGGACAAAAGCCCCAAATCCATCAAGCCTTGAATATCCCGCAAGGCCGTATCTTGGGAACACTTCATAATCTTGGCCCATTTAGAGGTCGTCAGCTTATCTTCATCGCCATCCAAAAGCAGGTTCATAACCGCCCGCTGGCGTTCATTCAAAGGCGCCGTGGCAAAATCATCCCAAAACCGAGCCTTCTTGAAGGTTGGTTCGAGAACGGCCTTGGCCTGTTCCAAGGCCTGACTAAGCGCCAGCAGAAGCCACGCCGACCAACCAGTCAAATCGAGCCCGCCGGTTTTTAGTTGATCGAGCCGCGCCTCCAAATCACCCCCGGCCACTGCCATTTGGGGAAACAAACTATAAAACCTATAGGAAGATCCCTCGACGCGGGCAAGCATCCTCATCAACAAAGCCGCCGCCACGCGCTTTGTCCCTTTTTCAAAAGGACGTAAGGCCATCAACCAGCCATAGGCGGTAAAGGCGCGCATGACACCATCGGAACCATCCGGAGTCTCAACCCACTGGACGAGTGTTTCGACTTCCTTCTCGATCCGGAAAGAAGGCAGCTCATTCGGTGCGCCGCCGGACCATGATTGCCGCCATTGCCCCGCGCCACCAGCCGACGTCTTAGGGAATAACTCCCGGTGCCAGTCCAAAAGCCGCGAGGTCGTCAGAGGCTCCTGATAGCTGCAACTGGCCTCTCCCAAAAGAGCGACCACCCCTTCGATCTCCGAGCGAACCGCCCGTCGGCGAGAACCGCCAGCACGAACCTGCCGTATCGCCAAGTCCAACAAATCCGCAGGGCCAGCATCGACGCCGCTAAAGGCCGCAACCGCCGCCGCATCCATAGCCAACGCCTGTGCAGCAACTTCTTCGCGCAAAGAAACACCCAAAGACTCCATGCGGCCCAAAAAGCGGCCTTGAAGATGGCGAATTTCCACCAGCGGGGTAACGAGAGCCCCGACATCCCAAGAAAAACGAGGCCACTGAGGCAGGTCAAAAACGGCAAGGCTCATCCGGATCTACACTCCTTTCCCAAAAAAGTACAAAAAGAGTATGGCGTGTCGCCTTGTTTATTTCAACAAGATTGTCCGCATATCCTGCGGCGGTTTCACTTTTTCTGTGTATAATTTTAGAGCAGATCGTGATTAGGTTGGCGTCCTTAGACGACAACCTAAACGCGTGAATCTGCTCGGCAGCAAAGAGTTAGAGCAGATCGTGATTAGGTTGGCGTCCTTAGACGACAAACTAAGCGCGTGAATCTGCTCGGCAGCAATGAGTTAGAGCGCAAAAAATCACGCGCCCGCTTGAAGCCCCTTAACAAAATCGGACAGCCCAATCAACCTGCGGCGGCGCAGTCGTT
>JBFWLD010000220.1:0-3212 GCA_050252315.1 Bdellovibrionales bacterium | reverse complement strand
GAGCCAAGCTTGCCATTGCGAATACAGAGACGCTGGTCTGCGCGGGCCCCATGATGATGGAGCTTGTCGCCAAACACGGCTGTACCCTTTTGCCGGTGGACAGCGAGCATAACGCCATCTATCAGGTTTTTGACAAGGACCATCGTGAAGGCATTTCCCGTCTAATCATCACGGCGTCAGGCGGCCCATTTAGAACATGGACGCGCCAGCAAATGGCCGACGTAACGCCGGAGCAAGCGGGCAAGCACCCGGTCTGGAATATGGGAGCGAAAATTTCCATCGACAGCGCGACTTTGATGAATAAGACGCTGGAAGTGATCGAAGCCGCCTATCTTTTTCAGATGCCGTCGGAAAAGATCGACGTTTTGGTCCATCCGCAATCCGTCATCCATTCCATGGTGGAATATAAGGACGGCTCGACCTTGGCTCAGCTCGGTTCGCCGGATATGCACATTCCTATCGGCTATTGTCTGGCCTGGCCGGAACGCATGGAAACCCCCGCCGCCAAGCTGGATTTGGCTGAAATCGGTCGGCTAACCTTCGATGCGCCGGACCCCGTGCGTTTTCCGGCCCTGCGCTTGGGCCGCGAAGCCTTGAAGGCAGGCGGCACCGCCCCGGCCTTGATGAATGCCGCGAATGAAGTCGCGGTTCAGGCCTTTTTGGATGAAAAGATCGGCTTTCTGGACATTGAAAAAGTGATCGAGGCCACACTGGCCCACGGTCCGGTCGCCGACTTGACGGATTTGGATGTGCTGGCGCAAGCTGATGAAGCGGCGCGCGCCTATGCGGCGGAGCAGGTGGCAAGCCTTTCTCGCGCCTAAACGGTTTTAAGGAGCAAAGATGGATCAAATCGTTTCCTATATCTCAAGTGGCGGGCATTACCTGATCCCGTTTTTGGTGGTTTTGGGAATCGTGGTGTTTGTCCACGAGTTCGGGCATTTCTGGGTTGCGCGTCGGTGCGGCGTTAAGGTTGAAACGTTTTCCATTGGCTTCGGCCCTGAGATTTGCGCGTGGCATGATCGGCACGGGACTCGCTGGCGTTTGGCGTGGCTGCCGCTCGGGGGGTACGTCAAAATGTTCGGCGATGCCGACCCCAGCAGCTTCGGTCCGGGGGAAGCCGCGCCTGAAATGACGACCGAAGAGAAAAAAGTCGCCTTTTTCGCTCAAAATGTGCGTAAGCGCTTTGCGATCGTGGCCGCGGGACCGGGCTTTAATTACGGGTTTGCCATTTTGGTGCTGGCCGTTTTGTTTATGATCAACGGCCAACCCTTCACTTCAACCCTTGTCAGCACGGTCATGGAAGACAGCGCGGCAAAGGAAGCCGGATTTCTTGTCGGTGATAAAATTTTAAGCGTTGATGGCGATACGATTGAAAGCTTCGAAAAGCTCCAGCAGGTCATCGCGCTCAATACGGGCACGCTTTTACAGATCAAGGTTGAACGCGACGGCCAACAGATAGACCTTCCGGTCACGCCGCGTGTCATTAAAATGACGGACCGTTTGGGGGGCGAACATACAATTGGACGTCTGGGCTTGGCCTCGTCCGAGCGCGTTTTCAGGGACCTCGGCCCGTGGGGAGCGATTCGCGAATCTGTTCTTGAAACGTGGCATATCACAACCGGCACCCTCAAAGGCGTGGGGCAAATGATCCTTGGGGTGCGCTCCGCCGACGAACTGGGCGGCCCGCTTCGGATCGCCGAAATGTCCGGAAAA
Organism: Bdellovibrionales bacterium; assembly: GCA_050252315.1. Lineage (GTDB taxonomy): Bacteria > Pseudomonadota > Alphaproteobacteria > UBA9219 > UBA9219 > UBA8914. The sequence continues at coordinate 1,499 of JBFWLD010000220.1, read as the reverse complement.
GTGGCGCAAGACGGCGTTTTTGCGCTGGTCTGGTTTATCGTTATCATTTCGATTAATCTGGGACTCATTAATCTGTTTCCCATCCCCTTGCTTGATGGAGGGCATCTGTTATTCTACCTTCTCGAAGGATTACGAGGTCGTCCGGTCAGTGAGAGGATTCAGGAATATGGCGCCCGCGCCGGTGCGTTGATGGTGCTGTCCCTGATGGTTTTTGCAACTTGGAACGACTTGGTTCATCTGCGTGTGGTTTCCTTTGTTCGCGGGTTGTTTTCTTGACATGACACAGACGATCTTCCCCTTGGCTCTTCCTTTACGTTTGCGGACTTTCCTTAAAGCGGGAAGCGCGCCGCTTTTTATTCTGGCCTTATGCCTGAACGCGTCGCCTGCCCGAGCCTTGAGCGATTCTCCCTTGCTTGAGCCTGAGGTCGAAGCTTCAAGTGTGCCGATGGTCGATGAAGCTACACCTGAAGAGAATGGCCCCGTGATTACGGGGATCGACGTTCAAGGGGCTCAACGTTTGGAGCGTGATACGGTCCTGTCCTACCTGACGGTGGCCAAGGGCGACACGGCGACGCGGGAAAAACTCAACGCCTCGCTTAAGGCGCTTTACGCCACGGGGCTTTTCGCCGACATTCATTTGTCGATGCAGGGCGACACGTTGGAAGTCAAGGTCACGGAAAATCCGATCGTCAGTCGGGTGACGTATGAAGGCAATGACGCGATTTCTACGGAAGATTTAGAAAAAGAGGTCCAGCTTAAACCGCGGTTGGTTTATACCTTGCCCAAGGTTCAAAGCGACGTTCAGCGCGTTTTGGACCTCTACCGCCGCTCCGGGCGCTTTGCGGCGACGGTGGACCCCAAGATCGTCCCGCTCGATCAAAATCGCGTAGATGTGATTTTTGAAATTGTCGAAGGCAGCCATACGGGCGTCCGCCGGATCAAGTTTGTGGGGAACGACCATTTTGACGAAGCCGAGCTTCGTGGCGTGATTAATACGGAAGAGACGGCGTGGTGGAAAGTATTCTCCAACGCCGATTTTTATGACCCGGACCGCACAAATTACGACCGCGAGCTGTTGCGTCGTTTTTATATGAACGAAGGCTATGTCGATTTCCGAGTGGTTTCCGCGGTGGCCGAGATGACACCGGACCGCGAAGATTTCTTTTTGACCTTCACGGTTGATGAAGGGCAGCGGTACAAATTCGGCAAAATCTCGATCACGAATGAAATCAAAGGGCTGAATGAGGCCGATCTGAAGCCGTATTTAACAACGCTGCAAGGCGAGTGGTACAGCGCCGACCGTGTAGAAAAAACGATCGCTAAGCTGACGGCGGTGCTAGGCGATAAGCAATATGCTTTTGTCTCGATCGAGCCCGAGGTGGACAAGCATAAAGATCAGAAAACGGTCGATATCACCTATCATATCAAGCCGGGGGAACGCGATTTCATTGATCGGATTGATATAGCCGGGAATACGCGCACGATTGACCGCGTGATTC
>JBFWLD010000219.1:0-3233 GCA_050252315.1 Bdellovibrionales bacterium | reverse complement strand
GTGGCGACCTGTTGCGACGCCCATGATAGTATCGATATTATGCTATTCAAGTTGAGCTAAAAGTTTTTTCAGCGCCAGACGATCCCCGATAAGCGTGCCGTCGATATCCGATATCAACGCCCTTTTCGCCAGAGGCAAAGCACCGCCGACTTGCTGCAAAAAGTGACGATGGCGACGCCAACGCTTCCGCTCGGACCGCAACAAAGATGAAATCTCTTTGACATATTTATTAACATGCGCCGTCCAATTATAATGCTTTTTGACGCCTAGAATTCCACGCCGCGAGAACTGCAACCACAACCGTTTGTCGGATAAAATCTGCCGCAAACCATCGGCTATGGATCGACTGTCCGTCGGGTTCACCAAAAGTCCCGCGCGTAAATTGGCGACGATATCCGTTGGGCCCCCATTTTCTGTTGCCACAAAGGGCAACCCACTAGCCGCCGATTCAATAAGCGTCAGGCCAAAAGGTTCGCTGAAGGCCGGATTGACAAAGACGCCCCGACGATGAAGCGCGCATTGATAGAAGATCGGCAAATCTTCATGGGTATGATATTTGGGAATAGAAACTTTACCCCATAAATCGTACTTATCAATCAGACATAAAATGTCGATCCACACCTTTTTCTGCTGCGGCTCCAATTGCGTCACATCGTCACGCGTTCCGGACACGATGACGAGGTTCGCCATATTTTTGAGACGAGAGTCTCCGGCATAGGCGGAAATAAGACCGAGAATATTTTTATGAGGTTCAGGCCGACAGATAGCAAGAATCATCGGCTTCTTCGGGACGGCAAGAGACTGATCAATCTTTTCAAAAATTCTGTAGTCAATTTGCTTGCGCCGAGCGAAGTCAAATCGCGTCGTATCCGTGCCTGGCTGAATAACGCAGTATTTGCAATTTTCCTTGGTTTTATACAGGCCGTATTGATCTATAATTTCTTGTCGTGTGCTCGTAATCACCATCGAGACGCGTGATAATAAATTTTCTTCGACTTGGATGCGCTGTTCGAAATTATACCTTTTTTCGAGCGTTTCCTTTTTTAAGCCTTTCGCCAACAACCGATCCCTTTTGACCCGGCCTAAAGAATGCCCCGTATGCACCTGCGGTATTCCCAAAAGCTGGGACAATTGCTGCCCGACATAGCCGGCATCCGCATAATGCGTATGAATTAAATCCGGAAGCCGATCCTGTTGACACAAAAAATGAAGGCAATTATCGACAAAGTGATCCAAATGGGCCCACAATAATTCTTTACGGATATAGCGGTCTGGACCGCAAGAAACGCGTATGATGCGCGCATTGTCGTCTAATTTTTCTTCTTCTTGCGCATAGTCGGGAGAAAATTTGGGGTCCACAATTTTACGCGTAACAAGATCGACCTGAGCGATTTGCTGATGTTGAGCCAAAGCTTTGGTTAATTCCAATACATAGGTAATTTGCCCACCAGTATCCGAGTTCACACCTAATTCTAAATGCGTACCACGTATAAGCCCATGAACGCTAATCATGAGAATATACAGGCCATTTTTTGAATCTGTCATCTTACTCCCTAGTTCATGAAGGAAGGGAACCTTCCTTGCTATATAACCCTGAAAAATTTAGCAGCAAAAAGCTTAGTTAAAACAAGCTGGGGCATCAAGAAACGAGCCTCATTATGCAGCCCACTCTTCAAAAAGCAAGTTTTTTGGGCTTATCTATTTTCTGTCCGCTGCGGCGAACCCCATTTGTTTAAGCTCAGGCGAAGCAAATCCCAAAACTTTAAACCACGTCCCCATCACGGAGGGATGAATTAAACGAAAAAGTTCCTGATCAATTTTATCCGCAAAGTCCGGAGAATGTTGTCGCAACTGATGCGCGCGGACTTGGATCCCGAGTTGTTGGAAAAAGTCACCCTGACCGATCGGCCCCCATACGGATAGACTTTGCCCCGAAAGCACCCGTCGAAACGCAGAAAAATCGACATCGCCGGTAACATCCGTTTGTCCCGGCTTTAGAAAAATATCCGTATGCTTGTGTTGATGAAGTGCAAATAGAGAACTTTCTCCTGTCGGTTTTTCATAACCGTAATCTATAAAAAGTCCAGCGCCGCCGTGATGGGCTATGTGCACGGCAAGTTCTGAAATAAGTTGCTGTGAAATCGGCGAGGTTTCAAAAACCCACCCTTCTTGGATTTTTTCTCGCTCCAAAATATCGGGGGCAAAATCCAAAGCTTCACCTTCAACAAAAGACAAAGAACCGCGTTTTAGCCCCACGAGCCGCTCGCGCCATTTCCCTTTTCGATAAACACATTGGCGCATGGGAAACGTATCAAAAAATTCATTAGCAACAACAAACAAAGGCAAAGGCGGAAGGTCGGCAATCTTGTCGATATAAACCGGTGCATAAACGTCCAGCCGCTCTTTTTGCATAGCCCGCAACGTCTGGCTGCTTTCCATCAAATGCAGACGCATAGCCTGATGCCACTCCTTTTGTGCCGACGTTGCCGATAAAAGGCTTTTCATCATCGTGCCACGACCGGGGCCCAGTTCCAGCAAAAGAAAGGGGGACGGGCTTTGCGCTTTGCGCCACATCTCAAAACACCAAAGCCCGATCATCTCGCCGAACATTTGGCTGTGTTCCGGCGCTGTTGAAAAATCACCCTCCAAACCGACCGGAACTCCCTGACGGTAATAGCCATGCTCAGGATCGTGTAAAGCCATTTGCATATAGGCTTCAACGCTCAGCGGGCCACCAGCCTGAATTGTATCGAGAATTTTTTGATGTAAAACCGTTTCAACCGTCGGCTTTCGCCAATTCCCCAGCCACTCTCGCCAAGAAAAAAGCATGGTCATCACCTCAGGACAGGACAGGCGGCGTCGTTTCCGTCCTGACACTATGGCGCGAAGCATGATCAAGGAAAGATTGAGCCAAAGACCGGTAAAGAGGCGACGGACAAATCAACCGCGACACGGCAAAAGCGATAAAAGCCGTGGCCAGCAAGGGCAAGCTTAAAGACTGATCATTCGTCATTTCAAGTACAATGATCGTCGCGGTAATAGGCACCTGAACTACGCCGGAAAAATACCCGACCATCCCCAAAATAACAACCGCCGCAAACGGAACATCGGGAAGGAACGGCGCGATTTGTCCGCCCACCCCCGCCCCCACGGCTAACGAAGGCGCAAAAATCCCGCCCGGCAATCCACTAATATAAGACAAAACAGTCGCCAGTAATTTTAAAGTCCCGATC
>JBFWLD010000218.1:0-3352 GCA_050252315.1 Bdellovibrionales bacterium | reverse complement strand
ACCACCTTAAGAACCTCCCCCCCCAACGTCTTTGAGCAAAACTTTTCCCAAAGAAAAGTTTATGCGGAACCCAGACCGCTCCCTCCATCCCCTCCCACCCTCTCCATTAAAGAGCCAATCCCCACCCGTTGTCATTCCACGACGCGCCCAAAGGCGCGAACGCGGAATCCCCTTTGGTTTTATTTTTGTATCTACTTGGATTATTTGTTTTTTGCTTTGATCGTTTTTATTTTTTGATCGGGTTTACTTCCCAAACCCCACCTTTTGTGCAAGCCTAACCACCATCAACCTTATCTTCCCAAACCCGCCTTTTGTGCAGGCCCACCACCCTCGACGTTTGTGCAAGCCCACCACCCTCCCTTTGCGGGAGGGTCGAAAATGCCTTGGCATTTTCGGGGAGGGGTCCTCTCGCCCAAACCCCATTCCCTTACGGAAATGGTGCGCCTTTTCCTCTGACGGAAAAGGCTTTTTTCTTTTTCAAGCTCAGATTCACGCAATCCGTCCCCCTAAAGGGGTCCGGCTCACGATCTGAGCTTGGCATGTCACTCACAACACCCCCAACATACTCGCGACCAGCGGATGCCGCACAATATCCTCATCCGTCAGCTCCACCACAGCCACGCCCGGCACAACGGACAATTTACGCGCAATATCCGCTAAACCGGACAACCCGCCCAAAAGATCGCTCTGATCCGGATCGCCGGTCAGCACCATGGTTGAATGCCACCCCAGACGGGTCAAAAGCATCTTAAGCTGCACATAAGTACAGTTCTGCGCCTCATCAATGACGACAAAAGCGTTATTCAGCGTCCGCCCACGCATAAAACCAATCGGCGCAATCTCGATAATCCCGTCGCCCAGGCATTGTTTCAACCGCTTCACCCCCAACCGATCATTCAAAGCATCATATAAAGGCCGCAGATACGGCGCCATCTTCTCCTGCAAGTCGCCGGGTAAAAATCCCAGATGCTCGCCCGATTCGATAGCAGGCCTCGAAAGGATAATCCGATCCACCCGCCCCGATTCCAAAGCCTCAACCGCGGCGCTGATCGCCAAATAAGTCTTACCGGTACCAGCAGGCCCGATCGCAACGACCATATTTTCCTTGGCCATGGCCTCGAGCAAAGCGGCCTGATTGGCGTTTTGAGGGCGAACCTTGCGCACATAACGTTGATCCCGCCGCCCGAATCCGGGTTGTTCCAAAGGGTCCCATCCCCGCTCCTGATGGGATGCCAAATCGACATTTCCGCGTCGATCCCGACCGCTTCGTTCGTGACGAAATTCTATTTCTTCCTGACGCGCACGTCTTTTGGTCATGCTTTCCTCATGGTGGCGCTGTTAAAAAAGAAGGCTCCGCCCTCCCCGAGACAAGGCAAGAGGCGTTAAGTCCGTTAAAAGTCCGAAGGTTTCCATTCCCGACAAAGGGGCATGCGAAAAAAGGCTGGGCGTAGTCTTGATGATGGCCTTTATCCCATAACTGAACGACCGGTCGGCAAGATCCGACCCTCGATAAAAAAAGTATCCCGCCCGCAGGTTAAGAACCCCCTAACAGAAGCCTGACGCGCCGCCTCCCCTGCCGAAAAAAACGAGATCCTATGGCATGTTAAGGTTAACACGCCCGAAAAAGGAAAAAACGCAGCCATGACTTGACAAAAGCGCCGCCACCCCCTAGGTTGCGCGCTCTTTAGGAAGAATGCCGCCCGACGGACGCTGAGTCATTATGTAGGAAGCGCAAACGGGCCGAAACGAAGAAGACGGGATTAAAACCATGAAAGTTGCAAACTCACTCAAAGCGCTCAAGAAGCGCGACGCTGACTGCAAGATCGTCCGCCGCAAAGGCCGCGTCTATGTCATCAATAAAAAGAACCCCCGCTACAAAGCGCGTCAGGGCTAATTTTTAAGGACATGCACTAAACGGAAGGGCGTCTGATTTCAGACGCCTTTTTTATTTTTATAAAGCCGCCTCCACGCGCTCAATAACCTCCGCCCAGTCCCCGGCAGTCTTCTGGCGGAACAGGCGCATACTCGGATACCACGGGCTATCCTCACGCTCCGTGAGCCATCGCCAGTCCGGCGCAAAAGGAAGCAACGTCCAAACAGGCAGCCCCATAGCCCCAGCCAAATGAGCCGTCGCCGTATCGCACGAGATAATCAAATCCATCTGAGCCATATATTGCGCGACCTGCCCGAAATCCTGAAGCGTCGGCGCCAGATCGACAATCGGCAGCGACGCCAAAAGCACATCATCGCCTTCCCGCTTGTCGCGGTTCAAGCTGAAAAACTGCGTATCCGGAATTTGAAACAGCTCTGAGAAAACGGAAAGCGGCAGGCTGCGTTTCGCGTCCTGTTTATGCTTGGGCGCACCGCCCCAAACCACAGCAATATGTTTTTTCCCCGGAGCAAGGTCCAACCGGCATTCATCACAAACAGGCGGCACGGGCAAATAGGGCTTAGTAGGAATCGTCTCAAGCGTCGTGCTGAAAGCGTAAGGCAAATCGAAAATGGAAGCATACATCCCGAATCCGCGGACCAATTGGCCGCGTTGGATCAGCTCGTCCGCCCCATTCCAGCCTTGCAGCAAAGGAATGAGCGGCTTTTGGATCAGCAATTTGATTCGCGCCCCACGCGCCTTCATCAGCGGCAGATAACGCAACATCATCAAACAGTCGCCCATACCCTGCTCATCCATGACAAGAAGGGTCTTATTCTCAAGATCCTCGCCCTGCCAGACCGGCACAGGGAAATGAGGCCGCTCCAACCCACCGACATCTTCGAACCGAGCGCGATACCGGGAAAAGCCGTTAATCAAATCGCCCTTCAAAAGCTCCAACAACGCCAAATGCCAGTGCCGCCCGCCATATTCCTTTTCGTCAATCCGGCGCTGGCCATCACCTTCAATCACCTGACCGTCGGCTTCGATGGCGGCGCGATAAGCCCTCTGAGCCTCGTCCAACCGACCAAGCGCCTGATAGGTCTGCCCAAGATTATCCCAAACCTCCGGCCAGTCGGATTTAAGCTTTAACCCGTTTTGATAGGCAAGCAACGCCTCCTCATCGCGACCCGCGCGATTAAGCGCCACGCCGAACCCAAGCCAAGCCTTAGGCTCACCGGGCATCAGGGAAACCAGCTTACGCCCGGCCATTAAAGACAGCTCATACTGCCCCGCTGCCTCAGCAATCTTGCACAGGTTCAGCCACGCCTCGCCGTAATCGGGAGCGCTCTGGACAACCTTTTTCAGCTCTTCACACGCCTCGTCAAGACGCTCTTCGTGCTCCAAAACAAGCGCTAAATTGTTGCGCGCCAAAACATGATCCGGCGCAATCTTCAATACCTGAGAAAAAGCGTCATAGGC
>JBFWLD010000217.1:0-3366 GCA_050252315.1 Bdellovibrionales bacterium | reverse complement strand
CCTGTTCCGCCGAAGCGACGCGTCGTCGATTCCTGCGCCTGACTGAATTTATCAAAGATATACGAAATTTTGTTTTCGGGGATTCCGATCCCGGTGTCTTCGACTTCGAATCTAATAAAGTTTTCGGGTTCCTTAAGGCGGGTGATCCGCATTAAAACGTGCCCTGTCTCCGTGAATTTTAGCGCATTGCCCAGCAGGTTTAAAATAACCTGACGCAAGCGCAACGGATCGCCGACGACCCACTGGGAGAGGGTCGTATCCATTTCAACCAGCAGCTTGACGCCTTTGTCCGTCGCGCGTGAATAAAGCAGGTCCGTAATGGCCTCAACCGTTTGGTTCAGGTTAAAGGGGATAGCTTCAATAACGAGTTCTCCGGCCTCAATCTTGGAGATATCGAGAATGTCGTTGATAATATCTAGCAGCGTTTCTGCCGACTGTTTGGCAATGGTAACCCACTCATTTTGCTGTTTCGTCAGTTGCGTGTCCAAGACGAGTGTGAGCATGCCCAAGACGCCGTTCATTGGCGTGCGGATTTCATGACTCATATTGGCCAAAAAATCGCTTTTGGCTGCATTCGCGGATTCCGCTGCGCTTTTCGATTGTTCGAGTTCTATTTCGTTTTGATGCCGTTCGATTACAAGGACAACCTGCTTGCCGATTTCTTTCAGAATGTCCAAAAAGTGCACGTCAAACGTACTGTCCGTCATGGACAGGAATTCCAAAACGTAATGCGCTTCGCCGTTGACGACGATCGGAAAGGCAAAGCAGCTCCTCCCTTTGGGATAGGTGGGGAAACGACTGCCTAAAGTTTTTTTGATGAGGTCGAGTTTATCTGTGAAAACGGGTGAGAGTTTGGCCCAAGCCTGTCCTGTGGCTCCTTGATTGGGGGCTATCCTGAAGTTTTCAGTCGCTCTGAGCAGACTATTGTGGCGTGCGTGATCCGACGTAAAGGATATGCGCGTGGAACGCAACGTGTTTGACTGATTATCGACGGCAAAGGCGTGCGCTACCGGAAAGCCGGTATAAAGGCACAGAAGTTCCAGCACGGTCTTGATGGATTCCCTTACGTCAGACGTCCGGTTGGCCGTTGCGGCCACGCTTTTAAGCAAGGATGTTGTGCGGGCTTCGTGTTCTGCCATTTTTCGCGCGGCGATGATTTCTTTTTGCGCACGCTCCATCCCTTGGACGTAGCCTGCGAGTTGGCGCTCCATTTCCTCTTTTTCAATAAAACGTCGGGCCATTTCTGCGCGTGCCGTTTCCAACTCCGTTTGCCATTTACGGATATAACGTAAGGCGTAAAACCATGAGACTAAAAGAAAGCTTCCTCCAAACAAGATAAGGAAAATGCTGCTGTAAATATTGTCCGTTAGTCGGGTTAAATGCGTCAGCGAGCTTTTTAAGGACGCGTCCGTTAGTTCTAATGTACTGTAAATTGCTTTGTTTCGGTTTTCGGCATAGTCGGGACTTGTTAAAAGAGCCAGCGCGCCGCTTTGGTTGTTGGAGAAAGCCTCTCGCAACGCTTTGCTTTCAATTCTGTCGAGATTTTCATGCGCTTTTTGCGAGTCTTTGATCGCTTGCTTGACCGTTTCTTCTTGCGAGTTTGAACCGATTTGTCGAATTTTAAAGCCGATGACGCCGGTTAATACGTTGAACTCGTTTTCCCATTTTTTATTTTGGGTCGCTAACGCCATGCTTAGAGCTAAGTATCTTTGGTTTTCTAGAAAAAGAACTTCGCCGTTTAAATGGCTGGATTTGAGGTCGTGCTGTATTTTTTCGGACAGAAAATGATAGATGTAGGTGCTGTTCCCACCTGCCCACAGAATCGCTACAAGCGTCAAACTCATCGCCGCTACCAAAATTTTTCGCGGGAATCGTATGGTCGGCTCGCTTACCTCAACTTTCTGATTTTTTTTGGCTTGCAGGACGTGCTTCACAAGCAAGAAGGTCGTTGAGGCTAGCAGGAGCGTGGCAATGCTGATGGTCGTCGAGACGGTAGAATCTGTAAATATTTCCGGTGAGACTTGCATCGTTATCCTCTTTGGCTACGAGCCATAGTGCGGCGGATTTCTTAAAGCGCTCTTAAAAATACAGACGTACTCATTATTGCTTGCTGTCGCTTTTTTACTTTAAAGTAATATTGTCGCTCTATTTCTTAAAAGCTGTAGCTTTCTTGGAGGGTCCGGATGCGATCACTGGCTTTGACAGGTGATAAAGATGATCTTGGTTCAGTCCTGACGCAAGTCAGGGAGTTTGATCCTTCGGTCCTGTTTTGGTTTGTCGCTCCGGCTTTGCTCAATGACCCGGAATTTGTTTCCATTTTTGTCGATGCAACCAAGTCTTTGCCGGTAATCGGCTGTTCGACCTCTGGGGAAATTTCTCGATCCGGTATGATTCAGAACAGCTTTTCGCTTTTGGCTCTTGCTTTCGACGACACGACCGTTCGGATGGTCCATACCCCGATGCCGTCCGTGCAGGATTGCTATACCGCTGGTACCGCTATTGCCGACGCGCTTCAAGGGCCGAAGCTTCGGGCTGTTTTGCTTTTTGCGCCGGGTGTGCAGGTCAACGGTTCGGATTTGATCGACGGTTTGCGCTCCTTATTGGGCCGGTCCGTATTCATCAGCGGGGCTTTAGCTGCCGATGAATTTCAATTCAAAAAGACCGTTACCTTTTTATCCGGCGATTTGTACGAGCGGGATGTGGTCGGGATCGGATTTTACGGCGATTCGATTTGCTGTAGTAACGGCTCCGAAGGGGGGTGGCGACCCTTTGGGCCTGCGCGGCGAGTGACTAAGGCGGTTGGTAATGTTCTTGTGGAACTAGATGGTAAGCCTGCTTTGCAGCTTTATAAACATTATCTCGGCGAAAAGGCGAGGGATTTGCCTGCTAGTGGGTTGTCTTATCCGTTTGCCGTACTTCGTCAAGATCGGACCACTTCCGGCATTATTCGGAGCGCGCTCGATGTCGATCAGCAAAATGAAACTATTATTTTGGCGGCTACCATCGAGCAGGGATGTCAGGTTTGTTTGATGCATGCGGATAATTATGCCTTGTCTCAGGGGGCCGCGCAGGCTGCCGCCGAGGCGCTGCGGACTCATTCCGGACCCGAGGAAAATGGAGCGGCGCTTCTGGTCAGTTGCGTCGGTCGGCGGGCGCTTCTTGGTATTGATATTGACGATGAAATTGAGGCTGTTGCGGATTCGCTTTTGCCGGATATCCCTATGGCTGGGTTTTATGCGAATGGTGAAATCTGCTCCATGGAGGGGAATGAACGTACCGTTTTGCATAACCAGACCATGACGGTTACCTATTTTAGTGAACTTAAGGGGGAGTGATGGCCCGTTCACGCAAGTTTATACGCCAGCT
>JBFWLD010000216.1:0-3383 GCA_050252315.1 Bdellovibrionales bacterium | reverse complement strand
GTACGGGGTTGATGGTAAGTCCGAACATTGATTTTGAAACCTATGTAGAAACGCCCGATCCGCAAGAGGGCTTCAGGATTATGGGAGCGATGGCGTGTCAGTCTGGCGTGGGACAGGTTTCCTTTACCAATTTTATGGGCACGGAAGACCCAGGTCTATATTGGCGGTTTGAGTACAGGGATGAACAAGGGCTCCTGTGGGATTTTGACAATTGGTTGATTCCGTTTTCGCATCCGCAGGCGGGCATGGCCGCGCGATTTACGGAGCGTCTTTCCCAAATTTTAACGGAGGCGGATCGCCTAAAGATTTTGTCGATAAAAAAAGAAGCGCTTGATGCCGTTCCGCCGATGAAGCCGCGTGGCATAGATATCTACAAAGCTGTTTTGCAGGCAGGCGTTTCGGATTACGCTGGCTTCATGGTTTGGCAGAACGCTAATCCGCCGAGTGCGCTGGAACTTTGGATGCCCTAGAGCAGATCGTGATTAGGTTGGCGTCCTTAGACGACAACCTAATCACGATCTGCTCTAGGGGCAGGACCTAACAGCCATCCCGGCGAAGGCTTTTTTACCTTCAATACGGGGGGCGTTCTGGAACTTCAAGGTTCGGTTATCCGGCCACGGCGTAAATCACGGTTTCCTCATTGTGGATCGTGTAATGGTCCACATAAAACCGATACCCAAGCCCCAGCGAATCCAGAAACAGAATAATCTCGAAATAGTGCGTAAAAATATGATAGGCCGAGATAGCCAGTTTGGGCTTAAACCGGCGCAAAGTTTGCTCAGCTCCACGCAGCGCCGCCATTTCCGAGCCTTCAATATCCATCTTGATGAAATCGACGCGTTCGATTTCTCCCTTCTGAACAAGGCGGTCGATGGTGGTCGTTGCAAACGCACACGCTTCCTGTCCGATTAAAGAAAAGCCCGGATTAACCGCTTGCGGCGCGGTGCCTGAAGGGGAAGCCTCGCAAACCTTGTCCGACAGCCCTTTGTCGAACAGTTTGAATTGAGCCAGCCCTTCATTTTGCGCGAAATTGTGACGACACGCGGCAAGATGAGGCTCCAAAACGTCGAACGCATAAACCCATCCCTTGGGCCCGACGGCTTGAGCCAAAGCAAGACAGGTATCGCCAAGACAAGCGCCCGCGTCGATGACGTGATCTCCATGCTCCGGCGCGATCCGGACGCCACCACGGTCGTAAAAATATTGCCGATGCGCGTATTTCCAAAGACAGTCAGCCAAAACGCCGTCCAGCTTGACCGGCGTGCCGTTCCATAAAAAGGAGTAATGGTGGAAATCGCCGGGCAGATTCAGTTTTGTCGGAGAAACCTCAAGATCGCATAAACAGTCCGTCTGACCGAAATAGGCGGGATCGCGGGTGGGCAGACGCACATGCAAATGCCCAGCCAGATTAAAGCGCAAAAGATTCAGAAAAAGTTTTTTAGAATCCTCGTCTTGAAGCTTTTGCCACGCCTCGAAAAAGGCAGCCTGCTGCGCGACAAAAGCCTGAAGGCAAAAAGCGTGCCGTAGCGTTTCAAACGTCATAGACCGGTCCACGCCATCGGCGGAATAACGCGCCGCGTCATAATTATCTTTTTCGAGACGGTGCATATCGCCCAAAAAGGCGCTTAAAATGTTCAGCGTAAAATCACGAACGGCCCGTTGCTTGGCGGGGGATTGCGCAAAAGACATGAAAACCTATAGGAAGCGAAAAGGTGGAGCCGGGAAGGCAGACAAGAAAAACGCCTAATCCTGCCTTTCAGCCCATACCCTATCCGTTTTTCCCGTAAAAGCCAACCCATAGGCGGGATTACCGGATAGAGAAAATGTCCCTTGTTTAAAAGGGATGTAAAGCTATACTTTGCGATTGGACGGGCCCCATGCCCTAAAATCAATCCTATTTTAGCTGCGGATCACTTCATGCAAACGAATGTATATCTAGAGAACCCTTACCTTCACGTTTTTGAGTCAAGCGTATTGGAGTCACGGATCATAAAGAAAAAAACAGCGATCGCCGCCAAGGAGAACCTGTTTTATCCGGGCGGCGGCGGGCAGCCGATAGATCTCGGAAGCATCGAAATCAACAATGAACTTGTCCCGGTCGTGGACATCAAAAAAATGGACAAAAAAGTATATGCCGTCCTTGATAAAAAAATCGACCTGATGGATGGGGCTAAAATTACACAAAAGATTGATGGGGAAAGAAGGCTCGGCTTTATGAAACTTCATTCCGCGGCCCATATTCTGATGGCCGCTGTAAAACGAAATACGGAAAACTACGCGCCGGAAAAAATTGAAATCTCCGATGATGGCTCAAAATGCGCCATCTTTTTCGAGGGGATGTGGGACGGCAGCGAAGAAGCTCTAACGAAAATGGTAAACGAAGCGAATGCCGCCATAGATAAAAACCTCAGCCTTACCCCCGGTTGTTTTGAAGATGCCCAAAACGCTGCTGCGGAATATGGGGAGCTTTTTCGCGCTGCGGGTCCCATGAACGGCCCGGTCCGGATCATCTGTGTCGAAGGATGGGATGCAAATCCCTGCGGCGGCACCCATGTACGAACCAGCGCTGAAATCGGACGGATCGTGCCGTTGGCCTATGATCGTTCGTCGATAACGTTTAGAGCAGATCGTGATTAGGTTGGCGTCCTTAGACGACAAACTAAGCGCGTGAATCTGCTCGGCAGCAATGAGTTAGAGCCTTTTCCGGTAATAGAAGGGGCGACAACTTTTTCAGAAAAAGGCTCTAGTCTTTCGGGGAATGACCATGCTTGATTTGATCAGAAAATTATCGGCTGAGCCAAGGGAACCTACCTCGCCTTTTACCAAGAAAAGCCTAGACTATCTGGCAAAGGAGCTTGAATCCTGCGGGTACAAACCCACCCTGTTGGTGGATTCGTTACAAGAATGGAGGGCGACAGCGCCTCCTTTTTTAGAGCTTTGCTACGAGGGCGATCCGGCAAAGAAAAGTATCCCGCTGACTTCTGCAACCTATTCCCCAAGCACCCCGCCAGAGGGGCTCACCGGCAAGCTGGAGCCGTCTGAAAAAATAACGATGCTTGATTCTTTTGAGTGGGAGTCTTTCGTTGTTCTGGACGAAAAATCGCACGAACCGATCGGGCGCCTTATCTTTACCGATTACGGTTCAATGCCGCAGCCGCTTCCGAATAATCAAGCGGACATTCCAACAGCCATCCTCCCCAAGCTGTCTATTGAGGAGGTCAAAGCCTTCCTCACGGAGGAAAAGGCCAGCATGGGCATTCTCCATGTGCCCACGGAGACTCTCGGCGCCGCAAGCCTTCCCAGTTTGATGCTGTCCCCTTCGCAGGGCTCAGGCCCCATGCCTTTGGTCTGTGCGCATATTGATTCCCTGCACGGCTCTCCCG
>JBFWLD010000215.1:0-3413 GCA_050252315.1 Bdellovibrionales bacterium | reverse complement strand
TCGGGGAGGGGTCCCATTCCTCACCCCCCAATTTTAAAATCATACCCTTAAAATCATACCCTCAACGTCTTTCCGCAAAACTTTCCCCCTCAGGAAAGTTTATGCGGAACCCAACCCGTCCCGTCCATCTTCTCATACCCTCTCCATAAAAGAACCCATCCCCAGCCGTTCTCATCCCGAACGCCCCTTTTTCAGGGGCGATCCGGAATCCCATTTCCTTTTAGAAAATGTTCCTAAAAGCGTCCACTAAGCACGAACGCTATTCCCTGCCCCTCGCGGGGAGGGTTAGGGAGGGGGGCGTTAGCAGGCATCCCTCAATCTTTTTCCCAAACGTTCGAACTGGTACAGCCCCTATTTTTAAACCGTAACCCCATCCTGCCAAACGCGTTGAACCTTGAACCCGTGATCCAATTGCACAATGTCCGCGACAAAGCCGGGCAGCAGCTTGCCGAACCTATCCCCCAGCCCCAAAAACGCCGCAGGAATAGTCGAGGCCATTCGTAAAACGCGTTCCGGGTCCAGCCTGATGTCCCGAATAGCGACGGGTACGCATTCCCCCAAAGTCCGGTGAGCGCCCGTAATCACGCCCTTATCATTGATGCACCGTCCCTGCGCATCCGGCACGACACGTTCCCCGCCCATGACATAGGGTAGGGGCGTTTCAGCCCCCGCAGGCGGCGCCGCATCGCTGACCATGAAAAGCTTGTCTTCCGCCTTGCTTCGAACCACTAACCGCGCAAGTTCGGGGTGAAGGTGCATCCCGTCAAGTATCACCCCGGCATAGGTCGTTGTATCGTTCAGCGCCAAAACGGCAACGCCCGGCTCGCGGGTGCGAACAGGCGGCATGCGGTTCATAATATGGGTAAACCCGGTAACGCCCGCATCAATCGCCGTCTGAACCTGTTCCAGCGAAGCGGCGCAGTGCCCAATTGAAACGATAACGCCTTGCCTTTTGATCTTGCTAATTTGGTCCAAAGAAACCTGTTCCGGCGAAAGCGTGAGAAGAAAAACCTCACCCTCTTGAGCGCGATAAAGAGCTTCATCTCGATCTTCCATAGGCCGGATCAGCGACAAATCATGGGCGCCGGAAAGTTCCGGGCTGAGGTGAGGGCCCTCGAAATGAATGCCAAGAATAGAGGAATCCGCCACCCTTGCCGCGCGAACAGCCTGAAGAGAGGCCGCCATGACATCAGGCGTATCGGAAATACAGGTCGGTAAAAGGCGAGTCGTGCCGGTCTTGCGGTGGGCCCGAGCGATCGTTAAAACCCCCTCAGCCGTAGGCGTAGCATTCAAAAGAACATTGCCGCCCCCATTGACCTGACAATCAATAAACGCCGGAGCCAGAATCGAATGAGCACAGGAAACCCGCTCAAACCCAGCGGGAACGGAGCCCTTGGCGACAATATCCACAATTTTGCCGTCTTGAACCAGTAAAGTCTGGCCTTCGACAAAGGCCTCGCCGGTAAAAAGGATAGCGTCGGTAAGGGCTAGAGCTGTCATTGCTTGCACATAAAGTTAGTCTCGACTAGGTTTATCGAGGATTCTAAAGATTCTTAACCCTCAAAGGTACCGCCATGAATGATATGAGTGAACACAGCCTTTTGCAAGAAATCGAAGAAGATTTGGCGCGTCAAAAGTACGAAAAGCTATGGCAGAAGTACGGCCCCTATATTTTGGGGGCGATAGTCTTGATCGTAGCCGCAACAGCGGGATGGTCGGGGTATAAGTCGTACCGGCTTGAGTCGGCGCAGAGCACAACGGAATCTTACGTTTCGATGATCCTTCAACAGGACGAGAGCGAAAAGGATCTAGCGGTGGAGCTACAAGAATACAGCGCCGCGCACGAAGGTACGACCCAGTCCGTATTCGCCCGGATAAAAGCCGGGGCAGAAAACGTGAAAGCGGGCAAGGAGGAAGAAGCGGTTAAAATTTATGATGCGCTGGCCGCGGATAAAACGGTCGATAAAAATTTCAGGGAGTTAGCGGACCTGCTTTCGGTGCAAACGCAAATGGACAAAGGGGACGGCGCGGCGTTACAGGCGCGGCTGGAGCCGTTGATGAAACCGGAATGCATCTGGCGTTTTACGGCCAAGGAATATGCGGGCTATCTGGCGATCCGTCTTGGCGATAAGGAGAAAGCGAAAAAACTGTTCACGGAGCTTAAGGACGAAAAAGGCGCACCGGGGAGCATCTCAGCCCGCGCGGCGGACGTGGCCTCTTGGCTGAGCGAAGGGGCGTGATATGACGGCGATACGGCATTCCGATTTATGGAGGTTTTTCGTAAGCGGCTTTCTATCCGTATCGCTTGCGGCGTGCAGCACCTCCGACAGCGCAGCCCCAGACGCGAAGGAAGTCGATGCGCCGTCCAAACGCATTGCGGTTTTGGCTGCGGTTAACAAACCTGTTGCGGACAGTACGCTTTCCGATTTTGCGTTTGAAATCCCTGAGCCAGCCGTCATTGAAACATGGACGCAAAACGGCGGAAATACGCAGCACGCCGTAGGCAACCCGGCCTTGTCCGCAGTGCCGGAGGAAATTTGGACCTCCTCAATAGGATCGGGATCGAACGACGATTTTAAATTGCTTTCCACCCCGCTCGTTCAAGGTCAGACCGTCTATGCCATGGATTCCCGTGGTCGGGTCAGCGCCTATAGCGCCAGCGAAGGCGATCGCCTATGGCGCACGGAAACCGCGCCGGAAGACGTGGATGACGATGCGATGGGCGGCGGTATCGCCCTTGATGGCGGCACGCTTTACGCGACGACAGGATTTGGCGAAGTGCTGGCCCTTCGCGCTAAGGACGGCACGGTTGTGTGGCGACAACATCTGGGCAAACCGTTGCGTTCCGCACCGACGGTTGCCGAAGGTCGAGTCTTTGCGATTACGATTGAAAACGAAACCTTCGCGATGGAAGCCAAGACCGGCAACGTTTTGTGGCGGCACAGCGGCATTGCCGAGAACGCAACCCTTATGGGGGCATCCAGTCCGGCAGTCAGCGGCGCCACCGTAGTCGTTGCGTATAGCTCAGGCGAAATTTTCGGCTTGCGCGCACAAAATGGACGTGTCGTGTGGGGCGACGTGCTGGCCTCGGCCACGCAAATCGGCGCGCTTCCGGCTATTGCGGACATTCGTGGTCTGCCGGTGATCGACCTTGGACGGGTCTATAGCGTCAGCCACAGCGGGCGCACGGCGTCTCTTGACGAGCGCACAGGTGCGCGTGCGTGGGAAGCCGACCTTGGCGGAGTCAACACGCCCTGCGTCTCGGGTAATGCGGTTTATATGATGACGCTGGATAATGAGCTGGTCGCCTTGTCTCGTTCGACGGGTCGGATTATCTGGATTGTTGAACTGCCGAAATACGAGGACCCAGCGGACCGGACCTCGACGCCGGTGCAGTGGTTTGGGCCGGTTAT
>JBFWLD010000214.1:0-3454 GCA_050252315.1 Bdellovibrionales bacterium | reverse complement strand
CGGTAAAAATGCGCGTTCATCCGTTCGGTAAAAAATCGTGGACGACCTCATCGCACTGGTGGCGTGATGATTTCTGTTGAAGAGCATGTTCTTCCCGAACGGATGAACGCGCATTTTTACCGTCTTTTTCTTGATGCGTGCGCGGGAGGCTCCGAACATCCAGCCTATTTGCGGAGCCACGGTTTAAGAATAAATGAGAAGATATTCGGCATTACGGCCTTTCAGATATTAACCCATCAGAATGACTCAAAGCGCCTTCCGACGCATACTCTTTTCGCAGCCAAGCATCCAACGGATGTCGATGGCGTGAACGATCAAGAGGTTTCTGCGCACAAGGTCCGTGTCCAAAAGCTAGCAAGAATGTTTCGAAAAGAGGCGAAATATCGTCGTGTTTCACCCCACGGCTTTTAAGCACGACCCCGCATCACAGTGCGGGGTAAGCCCCTCCATCAGTATCCAGCCTACGCCGTTCCATTAAAGAACCAATCCCGCAACGTTGTCACCCCGGTCCCCCATTTTCAGCAGGGCAATCGCATATGGAAAAACGCTGTTAAAATGGGTGTCATTCCGGAGCCATTTTCTTTTCGACTTCTTCAGGCGAAAGAAAATGGAATCCGGAATCCCATTTGTTTTTACAAAAGAAAACGGGATTCCGGATTAAACTTTCTTTCGCGACGCAAGCGCCACGAAAAGAAAGTTTCTCCGGACAAGCGTCTAGTTACGGTTGTAACCATATGCGATTGCCCTGCCTTTTTCAGGGGCGATCCGGGGTCCCATTTGCTTTTCCACTCTTTGCTGGTGAAAGAGTTATTCCCTCAAAGCCGCCTCAACCCGCCCGATATTCACGCGCATCATATCTAGATACGTCGGAGCCTCCCCGTCCGGCCCGGAAAGCGCATCGGCATAAAGCTTCCCGCCAATATGGGCGCCAGTATCCTTGGCAACCTGATGGATCATGCGTGGATCGGTCATGTTTTCAATAAAAAGGGCCTGAATATGATGCGCCTCAATCTGTTCTTCCAGCTTAGCGAGATCGGCGGCGGAAGGCTGAGCCTCCGTATTGATCCCGATCGGCGACACGAACTGAAGTCCATAGGCGTCGCCGAAATAGCCGAAAGCCTCATGCGTCGTCATGACGGTGCGGCGCTCCGGTTCCAGCTTGTCAAACCCCTCCCGCGCTTTGCTGTCCAGCGCGTCCAATTCTTCCATTAACGCCTTGGCCCGTTGTTTGAACAGACCCACCTTTTCTGGCCTCGCTTCGATTAACGCCTTGGCGATGTTGCTCACATACATCTTGCCGTTGCGTAAATCCTGCCAAGCATGCGGATCGACGGGCGTTTCCCCTTCCTCAAGATCGTGATGAGAGTGATGATGATGGCCGTCATCCTTTTCTAAAATCCGCGGACGCACCCCGGCTGAGGCTACCAAAAGCTTGGCCTTGGTGCCGGAAGCTTTAATCATGCGTCCGATCCACCCTTCAAAACGCAGCCCGTTAATCGCGATAATATCGGCGTCTTTAAGCCGCCGCGCATCGTTGGGCGCAGGTTGAAAATCATGCGCATCTTCGTTGGGGCCTACCAACGTATCGACGCGAACCTCGTCACCGCCGATTTCCTGAACCAGATTGCCTAAGATAGAAAAGCTGGCAACGACCTTGACGGGCTCTTGCGCCAGCGCGGGCGCAGCGCCCGAAACCACCGCTAAAAGGAGAGCCAAAAGAACGGATTTCATGTTAGATTACCTATGGCAAGAGAAAAAGTGATATGTTATAACATATCACTTCATTCAGGATCAAGATGATTTCGAAAAGGCCGAAAGAATGGAAAAGGCATCGCCTCACACCCAAAAGATTTACGACCTGCTTTTGCAAACGCCAGCGCCGCTGTCCGCCTATGAAATTCTGGACAAGCTCCGCAAAGGGGGCGTTCGCTCCCCGCCGACCGTGTACCGCGCGTTGGAAACGTTGCAGGAAAAAGGGGTAGTCCACCGTGTGGAGTCGCTCAACGCCTTTGTGGCCTGCCGCCATAAATGTGGCGAGCCGCATGGCGGCGTCAGCCCCTTTGCGATCTGCACGCAGTGCGGCGCGGTCAAAGAATTGTGCGAACCTTCCTTGGCGACAGCCTTGCAAAAAATGGGCAAAGATTTCTTAGCGCAGGTCGATCACAAGGTTTTTGAGATTTCGGGCATTTGCCATAAATGCCAAGCCAAAGCGAAGAAACAAACGAAAGGAAAAGCCGCGCATGTTTAGCCTCGGACTGCCCGCGCGCTTGGGTATAGCCGCGATCCTTTCGCTTGTCATTTTGGCTCTGGTCGGATGGACGTTGCCATGACCCAAACGCTTATCACTCTGGATTCCGTTGTTTATCGCTATGGGCGTTTCAACGCGTTGCAAGACATCTCCGGACAGTTTACCGCCGGATCGTTGACGGCAGTGGCCGGGCCAAACGGCGCGGGAAAAAGCACGCTTCTCAAAGTGATTGCAGGCATCGTCAAACCGCAAAAAGGCTTTGTGCGAGTACATGCGGATTACATCGGCAAAATCGGGTATCTCCCGCAAACCAGCGCGATCGAGCGCGACTATCCAATCACAGTGTTCCAAGCCGCGTCAGCGGGACTGTGGCCGCAGGTCGGCAGTTTTAAAACGATCACGCCGGAAATGAAGCAAAGCATCAATCAAGCCCTTGCCGAAGTCGGCTTAAACGGTTTCGAACACCGTCAACTTGCCGAGCTTTCGGGCGGTCAGTTCCAGCGCCTTCTTTTCGCGCGGCTGATGTTACAAGACCCGCAAATTATCCTGCTTGATGAACCCTTTGCCGCGATTGATGCGGAAACGACGGCCAAATTGATGCAGATTGTTTTGGCGTGGCACCGCCAAGGCAGAACGGTCATTTGCGTGCTGCATGATTTGATGTTGATCCGCAAATATTTCCCGGAGTCTTTTGTGTTGGCCGGAAAGTGCCTTGGCAAAGGTCATACGCACACGATGTTCGAGCAAAAACTGCTCTCGTTTGATCTGGATATGGCGGAACTGGTCAGCCCCGAAGACCTCAAAGAAAGGGGCCAAGCATGATGCCGATTGATTTCCTTATAACCCCCTTTACCGACTTTGCCTTTATGAAACGCGCCTTGGCCGCAGCGCTGATCCTCGCGATCGGCGGTACGCCCTTGGGCGTTTTTATGTCGCTGCGCCGTATGACGTTGGTCGGCGACGCGTTGGGGCACGCCATTTTGCCGGGCGTTGCCGTTGCTTTTTTGATCGCAGGATTTTCCGTTTGGGCCATGACGCTGGGCGGCGTTATCGCCGCGCTACTCGTAGCGTTACTGGTGCTTTTGCTCACGCGTTGGACCCGTATGAAAGAGGATTCCGCATTTACCTTGGTCTATCTTTTGTCGCTGGCCGCAGGCGTAACCTTGATTTCCATGAAAGGAAGCTGCGTCAACCTGATGCAGCTGT
>JBFWLD010000213.1:0-3477 GCA_050252315.1 Bdellovibrionales bacterium | reverse complement strand
CAAACACAAACCCAAAAATCAATCCGCGCAGCAATTGTTGCATAAGCTATCCGCCTTTCACCAACCGCGCGACATAAAACCCGTCCATACCGCCGCGCTCGGCCCAAAGGCACGGCAGGCAGCGAATATCCCCGACATCGGAAAGCAGCTCTACGGCCCCGCCGACTTCTTCCGCCGTTACAGGCACGCGTTTAAAGTCAGGCGTCCTCTCCAAAAAAGCCTCGATCTGCTTTTCAGCTTCTTCCGGCTGCAAGGAGCATACGGCATAAACCAGCGTCCCGCCCGGCTCCAACAAATCGGCAGCCACATGATCCAGCAACCGCGCCTGCAACGCCGCCATCCGCTCCACATCGTCAGGCGTCTTCAAACGCTGCACGTCGGGATGCCGCCGCATGGTGCCGGTAGCGCTGCACGGCGCATCCAACAAAATCGCCTGTGCCTTTTCACCAAGCTTGCACGTCTGAGCGTCCGCACAAAAAACAGCCGCCTCTAATTTGGTCCGCACCAAATTCTCCTTAAGCCGCACCAGCCTTTTCTCGGAGCGATCCACGGCCCAAACCTTGGCCCCAGCCGCCGCAAGTTGCAGCGTCTTCCCGCCCGGAGCCGCACATAAATCCATCACGCGCTTGCCGCGAACATCGCCCAATATTTTTGCAGGCAGCGAGGCCGCCACATCCTGCACCCACCAAGCGCCCTCTTCAAACCCTTCCAATTCCTGCACGGGAACATTTTGCGTCAACCGCAGACTCCCTGTCGGCAACACCATCGCGCCCACTTTTTCGGCCCAAGCTTCAGGATCGGCCTTAACGCTCAAATCGGTCAAAGCCTCTGCCATAACCGCCAGAGCAATCTCGCGCGCCTTCGCCGTACCGTAAGCCTGCCGCCAACTCAGCCACAACCAATCGGGGGTATTAAGACGCGCCGCATCCTGCTTCTTGACAATCTCGCCGCCCTCCCGCGTCAACCGACGCAGCACCGCGTTAATCAGCCCCTTAAACGGACGCGTCGGGTTCCCTCGCGCCGCCAACTCCACCGCCGTGTCCACCGCCGCATGATGAGGGGTCCCTAAAAACAAAATCTGCGCAGCCCCAAGCCGCAAAATATCCATAGCCGGAGCCTTAATCTCATGCGCCTTGTCAAGGCACGCCTTGATCGCGGCATCGACCTGCCCCAACCGACGCAACGTACAGGCGACCAAAGCATGCACAAAAGCACGGTCACGCTTTTCCAGCTTTCCAAGGTCGGGATGTCGCGCCATCACGTCGTCAAGAGCCTGCCCCTTGCGCAAAACAGCCTGCAACACGTCCAGCGCAATCGCGCGCGATGATAAATCTTCTTTTGCCATAACCGGTTCTTAGCATATTATACCCTCTGTCTAATAGCTATTTCACCGACCCGATGGTAAAAGACGGCTTATTTTTCAAGAAAGGACATGCCCCATGACCACCACAGGCTACCTTCTGCTTACTCTTGCCCTGATCGCAGGCTTCATCATCATCCTGTATAACCGCCTTGTGGCCCTGCGACAGGAAACGCGCAACGCGTTTGCGGACATCGACGTACAAATGAAGCAGCGTTATGACCTGATCCCCAATCTGGTCGAAACGGTCAAAGGCTATGCCAGCCATGAAAGCGGGATCATGACCCAAGTCACCGAAGCCCGCGCCAGCGCCATGAAAGCCACCACGCTTTCCGACAAAGGCGCCGCCGAAACCGCGCTGTCCGGCGCGTTAATGCAGCTCATGGCCGTGGCGGAAAACTACCCGGATCTGAAAGCCAACCAAAACTTCCAACAGCTCCAAAGCGAACTGAGCGACATTGAAAACAAGCTCGCCGCCGCCCGCCGCTTCTTCAACAATGCGGTCACGGAGTACAACACGTCGATCGAACAATTCCCGGCAGTGTTCATCGCGACTATGTTTGGCTTTAAACCGGCCGAACTGTACGACCTTGGGCAGGCCCGTCCGACCATGGACGCCGCCCCGAAAGTCTCTTTTTAACCCATGACCGAACCGCTCGGCCTTTCCACCTATCGCTGGAACAACAACCTCAAGTCGATCTTGATCTTGGCATTGTTCCCGTGCCTGCTCGTCGGGTTGGTCTGGCTTTTCTTTTTCTTGGTCGGGATGATGCAGGAAACGCCGCAAGGCTACGTCCCCGCCCGCACGGCCTACGCCTACGGCATAAAGACGCTCCTTCCGCAAGGGCTCCCGCTGATGGAATTCGCGCGTGCAGGCACCCAAAACCTGCTCCCCTTTGTCTTGGCCATCGCTGCCGGATGGGTCGTCATCGGCGGGCTTTTCAATCAATCCCTGATCCAAGGCTCCACCGGCGCCCACCCGATCGAACGAAGCCAGTCTCCCAAAATCTACAACCTTCTTGAGAATCTGTGCATCTCGCGCGGCATGAAAACGCCGAAACTCTACCTGATCCAAACGCCGGTCATGAACGCCTATGCCAGCGGCCTGAGCGAGGCGAGCTACGCCGTCACGGTCACCAGCGGCCTTGTCGAGGCCCTAAGCCAAGACGAACTCGAAGCCGTCCTCGCTCACGAACTCACCCACATCCGCAACCGGGACGTCCGCCTCCTCGTCGTCACGATCTTGTTCGGCGGCATGCTGTCTTTCTTTGCGGAAATGTTCTTTCGCAGCGCCCGTTTCTCCGGTTCATCCTCTTCCAACGATCGACGAAAAGGCAGCGGTGCGATTCTTATTCTTGCCGCTATCCTTCTGCTGATTGGCTATTTCATCGCAACGCTTCTGCGTCTTGCCCTTTCCCGCCGCCGCGAATATCTGGCGGATGCCGGTGCCGTAGAACTCACCAAACGCCCGGAAAGCCTGATCCACGCGTTACAGAAAATATCCGGCCATGCCGCCATGCCAAAAGCGCCCAGCGGCGTTCAAGCCATGCTGATCGAAAACCCGCCCTCTTTTTTCGGCTTGTTCGATACGCACCCGCCGATCGAATCGCGCATCGCGGTGCTGCGCCGTTTGGGAAACCTTCCGCGCCAAAGCGCCTCAATTATTCCCAATACGCGTTAAAATTACGCTTTACGATCAACGACGAACCGCGCGACATCCTCAAGATTCTTAGCGCGACCTTCAAACAGGCTGAGATGTTGAATCGCCTGCTCGGAAAGAAGCTTGGCCTGCTGGCGGGCCCGCTCATGTCCCAAAATCGTCACGAACGTAGCCTTACCTGCGGCCTCGTCGCGCCCGACGGACTTGCCGGTTTCCTCTTCCGTGCCCTCGGCATCAAGCAGATCGTCGATAATCTGGAAGGCCAAGCCCAAATCATGCGCATAGGCGCGGAGCGCACTGAGATGCGCCGCCGGAGCCTTCCCCAAAATGCCGCCCATTTCGGTAGCACAGGCAATCAGCTCGCCGGTTTTCATACGCTGCAAGCGCGTGTTCGCGCCAATAACGAACTGCGTCGTCTCGGCGATAAGGGCGAGCATCTGCCCACCGAGCTGGCCGG
>JBFWLD010000212.1:0-3510 GCA_050252315.1 Bdellovibrionales bacterium | reverse complement strand
CGCCTAAGAATTAATTAAAGGGCCCATACGCTTGTGAGCACTTAAAACACATCCCAAAAGAGGCGAATTTTGACGTTTTTTGACGCTTTTTTCACCGAAAATTCGCCCAAAACGACCCGTTTTTAGCCCTTTTTAGACGAATTTTGGGGGTAAAAAGGTCTAAAAACAGGCTTTTTTTGCCCTATTTCGGCAAAAAAACTGTACGAATCCGCAACAATCCGTGCTAAACCGTCCCTTGTAAAGATTCTGGCCGACACATTTTTCGAGGCTCACGATGGCTGTCGCAAGCAAGAAATCCGTTAAGGGCAAAAAGCCCGAACCCAAGGTAACGAAGAAGGCCGCTCCCAAAGCAAAGGCAGCGACGAAAGGGGCAACAAAGCCCCCTGCCAAAGTGACCAAAACGGTTAAAAAAGAAACCAAACCGGCCTCTGTGCCCAAAACGAAAGCCCCTGCTTCTCTTGCGAGAATGCCGCGTCCCGCACCGGTGACCCAAATGCTCGCACAAAACGGAAGCACGCCTCCGGCGCTGCCACCAGCCGTTCAAGCCTTTGTTGATAAAAACGAAATTACCGACATTCTGTATCGTTTAGCGCGCGGCATCGACCGGATTGACGAAACCTTGTTGCGATCCGCCTTTCATCATGAAGCGACACTCGATTTCGGCCCGGGGGTTTTTCAAGGAACCTCCAACGATTATATCCATTGGGTTATCGGGGTCATGAACCAAATTCGTGAATCGCATCATATGATTACGAATATTCTGCCGACGCTGGAAGGCGACGTTGCTTTGGTCGAATCCTATTGCCACGCGCATTACCGGTTGGATAAACCTACGGGTCGTGAGGATGTTTTCATCGGCAGTCGGTATCTTGATCGGTTCGAGCGCCGCCCGACGGGAGCTGCGGGTGTTTGGAAGATTATGCATCGCAAGCAAATCATTGATTGGGTCCGCACCGAAGCCGTGTCGGATTTATTCTATCATCAAAACCCGGATGCTTTGTGGAGTTACCGCACCAAGACGGACCCCTCTTATCAAATGGATCAATTCCCCGGCAGCCAGCCGGGCGTCAAGATGCCTGCCTTTCTGGGCCGCCGCTATGAGAGCAAAAGCGTCAAGTTTTAAACGGCCTGATACAACCTGATCCAATAGGTATAAAAACAAATGGGATTCCGTGTTCGCGCCTTTGGGCGCGCCACGGAATGACAAATGGTGCGGGTTGGGGGCTTCAAGGGAGAGCTTGGACTGGGGTTTCGCATAAACTTTCCTGAGGGGGAAAGTTTTGCGGGAAGACATTGGGCGTTGGGGTGCTTAAAGTGGATGGTTCGGTGTTTTCTCAACAGAGTTCTTGAAAATATTAAACTTTTTCTACTGAGGTCGGCTCTCAGCAAGTTTTTAAGGGCAAATTTTCTTTTGAGAAACGTGCGCGAGGGCGAAAGCCAAGGGCCAAA
This sequence comes from Bdellovibrionales bacterium, assembly GCA_050252315.1. Lineage (GTDB taxonomy): Bacteria > Pseudomonadota > Alphaproteobacteria > UBA9219 > UBA9219 > UBA8914. The sequence goes on along the minus strand of JBFWLD010000212.1, from coordinate 2,061 downwards.
GGGAAAGCAGTTCTGAGTCGCTGAAATCATCGCTTGCGATATCCGAGGGATGGCAGAAGCCTTTGGCGGAAAGCACGGTCGCGATCAGATCAGACAGACGTTCGGCCTGCGCAAGGCGATGCGGGGTCCCTTTTTCTGCGTTCATCATTTTCTTCTTCCTGATAAAAGGATTATTGAAGGTTCGGCTTCGCCATACGTTACTATAGTAACGTATGATTAAAAAAGTCCCTGTGCAAGTTTTTTCTCATGAAGGAAAAGCAAGCGATTCAGATTCAAAACAAGCTTATCGACGCGTTTATCGCGCGTCGGAAGGCATTGGGTTTATCTCATGAAAAATTAGCCGAGAAAGCGGGGCTGCATCGGACAGCAATTTCTCATATTGAAAATCGACGACGAAACCCGACGCTTTTGAACTGTCTGAAAATTGCAGAGGCCATGGGCTGCCGGTTGAGCGATTTGTTAAATAAAAACTGACGCGCAAAATAGACCTCGAAAAAAGCGCTAGGCAAATAAACACAAAAGGAAATGGGATTCCGTGTTCGCGCCTTTGGGCGCGCCACGGAATGACAAACGGTGGGGGATTGATTCTTTAATGGAGAGGGAAGGCGAAGATGGAAGGGACGGGCTGGATTCCGCATAAACTTTTCTTGGGGAAAAGTTTTGCTCAAAGACGTTGAGGGATGGTCTTAAATGGAGGGGGCGGGAAGATTTACAACGTTAAAATGGCCGGGGGAGCGGTACGCGGCGAAACGTCGCCTCCTAAGAGGACTTCTGAAAAGAGCGCCCTAACCGCTTCACAAACCTTTGGATTTTTACTCAACATAGAAGATGTGTAAAGACGATCAAAGGCAGCTTCTCGCTTAGCAACAACACGCTTCTCCGCTTGCGGTTGTACGCATTTCGCCGTGTAAATCCGGACACCCTTGAGCGATACGTTTTGGCTGCCACCGAGATGGCGTTCCAAAAATTCCTGATGTCCCGCAAAAGAAAGCATAGAGCCACGAGAGGCCCGGCCCAAATCCACTTCCAACGGCGATCCGGGCATCTGTTTCACCACCAAATTTTCAAAAGCTGTTGTTTCTTGATGCGTTCTTTTCATCCCTTCCGGATCCCGTGGATGGGCGATAACGCGAAGCGCACTGTCTGTGGTCGAAACAAATTTTTCGTAAAAGAAACAAGCGGAACGGTTTAAATCCAAGGTTAAAAAGGCGATGGGACCGTTTTGATCCGGATTCAGAACCGTCAACGTACCCTGCTGGTTTAAAAGGCCTGATACAACCTGAAGCAGGCTCCACGAAGATCGGTACTGGCCAATCAACGGCACAGAAACGCCGTCATGGATATAGGTCGTTTCCGTTCGAGATACCGAAAAACGATGCTGCTTTAAAAAGTCTTCTTCAACGAGACTGTCCATTATAAAAGGGTCCTAAAGTTGTCCTACTTTTCTTCGAGAAAGGCGTTTCTAGTCCTCAGTCCGGCAAAGAGCAAGCAAGAAACTAAAAAACTGTTCGTATAAACACTTGTTATTTAAAGTGGTTATTTGAAACTATTGTCCTGAACGGCTCCAAAATGGTAAAATGGCGTATGTCAAAAGGAACAACCTTACTTTATGCTTGTTTAACCGTGGGAACCTTTGGGGTGTATTGTGTTGCTCCTTTCTTCTCTCACTATGGCGACGCAAAGGACACCAAAGCCAAGGTCATGGCTTTTCATAATGCAGGGGAATGTACGACTCGTTTGGGAGCAGACCAAAAAGAGCTTTGTACCTATTATGAAAAAAGCAGCCTAGAAAAACTTTACCCTTTTCCCACCATGGATAAATGCACGGATTATTCCGAAACCTGTCAGGAACAAAATGGCAGTTTCAAACCTATCCCCTTCGGCTTTGCCACGATCCAATATATCGGGGAAGACGGCACCGTCGGACCTGTTGCGGATAGTAAGCCCCTTATCCAACAACAATGGGGGCCTCTTTCAACCTGTTTCGGAAAAGTTCCTATTCAGTGGGGAGAACAGGTCGTACCGGTAGCCAAACTAGGCCCAGATTTGCCAACTAAGCCT
>JBFWLD010000211.1:0-3533 GCA_050252315.1 Bdellovibrionales bacterium | reverse complement strand
GTCGCGAGACATAGCCGAAAGTTCTTCCTCTGTCTTAGCAGCAAAAACCTCAACAGCGCTCAGGGGCTCCAATGTAGGCTCGGTTGGTGAGGCCGGTTCCAGTTCGTCTAACTCAAGCTCATCCTGTCCGGGATTTGCCAACTCGCTAGCCTCCTCGATAACCGGCTCAGCGCCAGACGGCGTTTCAGAAGCAGGCGCTTGATAGGCTTCGGGGGCGGGTTGAGACTCAACTTCTTGGCCTTTAGGCGTGACCTGAATATATCCAGCCTGTTTATCTCTAATAGAACCCCAGTTATCGCCTTCTTCTATTTTGGCTGTAACATTCGATGGATCATGCCGCACGACCTGAGGCTTATCCGATCTCGTCATGCCTTGAAGGCCTAAATCTACGGTAACGGCACCCGGCACAATAGAATAATCTTCAGTCTGCCCATAATTCGTAGCGACGGGAGTCTCACTCAGTCCCAAATCCGACCAACCATTCTCAACCGGAGCCACGTCAATGACAGGCGTTTCTTCGACAGGCATTTCGACAATAATCGGATCGACTTCTTCTGGCTCAGGCACGACAAAATCCGGTGCCGCCGTTTCTTCGGCAACAACAGGCTCAGTGGCAGAGGGATCTTCGACAACCGGAGCAACAGGCTCAGGCTCGGATGCTGCGGGTTCTGCTTCAACCTTAGGCGGCTCGACACTGGCTTCCGGTTGCGGATCAATAAGGAGCGATAGACGCTTTTCGATTTCATCCAAATGCATTGCGTTTAGCGGGGCAATGCGGTTTGACCCATTGTTTCTCAACTTGATAGTGGAGATTACGCCGCGGCGCAGTAGTTCCAGATTCTCAACCGTAATCTCTTCGGGTCTAAAAATCCCTAAAACAGAAAGAAGGGGAACCCCTTCCTTAGAAAGCGCGAACAATCGTTCGAGATGCTCTTCGCGAGTTTGAGTGGAAATTTCTTGGGTGTCCATGGGCTCGGTCATAATGCCTTCCTTCAAAACAGACTTAAGCAATGGCGCTATTTTACACGAAACTCTTTATAAAATTAAAAGTTTCATGCAAAAGTTTTTAAAAATTAAGGCTAATAGCTAATAAAACCTTACCCGCGCATTTGGGCGACAATATCTTGGTAAGGAGCCACATTATCAATCGGCCCCAAAGCCGTGATAATTGGCGCTTTGGACAGGATTTTCGAGGCCATAGATCGGGTTTGATCGACCGTAACCTTCATAATTTCGCCGATCGTGTCCTGCATGGGGATCGGTTCGTTATAGGCCAAAATGTGGTGCCCCAAAATCTCGGCACGACGCATGACGCTGTCTTGATCCATCAGGAGTTCGGCACGAGCCTGCGCCTTGGCGCGATTCAGCTCGCTTTCCGTAATGTTTTTGGTCACCTGACGCAGTTCACGACACACGACGGGGATCAGCTCTTTCACGCGGGACGGATCGGTCCCGGCATAAAGCGAAAACAGGCCGACATCCTGAAACGGCATGTGATAGGTACCGATATTATACACAAGGCCGCGTTTTTCACGGACTTTTTGGAACAAGCGGGAAGAGGGCGTCCCCCCCAGAATCGAAGCCAAAAGCCCCGCCACATGAGCCTTTGGCGCATGCAATCCGGGCGCTGCAAAGGACATCATGATATGAAGCTGCTCGCTGTCCTTGGCAACTCGCAAGTCGCCTTTTTGGATGCGGGCACGCTCGATCTTGGCGGGCTTCCCGGCAGGCAATCGCCGAAAATAGCGGCGGACGAGGGCAACCAAATCCTCATGGTCGATCTTCCCGGCGCCGACAATGACGATATTTCCGGTGTGATAGTATTTGCGAACGTAGTTAAGCAGTTCCTCACGCGGCACACGTTCAACGATTTCCGTGGTGCCGAGGATCGAACGCCCGATTTTTTGGCGTGGAAACGCGGTTTCGTGCATCAAATCAAAAATATAATCTTCGGGCGTATCCCGGTCGCGGCCAATTTCCTGAATAATCACCTGCCGCTCGCGATCCAGCTCTTTGGGGTCGAAGACGGAGCGCAGCAGCATATCGGCGATAATATCCATTGCGCGTTCTTTGTCTTCAGGCAGAACGCGGGCGTAAAAAGCGGTTTCCTCGCGCGTGGTATGCGCGTTCATCTCGCCACCGTTCTTCTCGATGGTTTTGGAAATCGTATAGGCGGAACGTTTTTTGGTGCCCTTAAAGAACATATGCTCGGCCATATGCGCGATTCCATTCGCGCGCCAAGCTTCATGGCGGGTCCCTACGCCGACCCAAGCGCCGATCACGACGCTTTCAGCTCCATCAATTGTATCCGATGCGACTCGAAGGCCGTTCGCGAGCGTTGTAACTTTGATGCTCATCGTCTTCCATTTCACACAAGTATTATAATATAAGCGCTTGAATAATATATCGTCGAACCAATGAAGAGACGCCTTTGGGTCACGAGCGGTTGCGGGAAGCATGGCGAAGAAAAACCTTCACATTCAACCTTCCCATGCGCACCGCAGAGCGAGTGATTAATCCCCATGCCGTGTATGTTCATCGGCTCCCTGATATAAGAGTAATAATGCGCTTTTGAGGCCTAAGATGCAACAGTTTCAGGGCAGAAAAATGGCCAAAATTGTTAATATTAACAATGGTTTATAAATGTGGTTATTATGCCGAAACGTTAAAAAGCTTCACAAAAACTAGGTTTTTAGCGTTTACCTTAATAAGAAGTAGGAAAATCTACCCCCAGTGACGGACAGGCCCCACATCGACGTGAACGAAGTCAGATTTAGGGTAATATCCGACCCCGCCGCGCTTCATGAAGAGGGCGGCGGTCTGGATGCGGCGCAGAGAAATGCCCCGCATACGAATATCCGTAGCTAGACCCTTCATATGGTAGCTGCGCCGGGCCACGCCATCGGAATTCTTAACCAACGTAGCGTTCGTCTTGGGAGAGCGATAGCCGGAGATAATCTCAATCACGCTGTCGGTACGCAGCCGCGTTTGAAGATCATGGAGCAAATCCATCAAATTGGCCGACATCGGGTAAACGTCGCCGGTACGAAAATCGCGAAGAATATGGTTAATCTTGGCCAAAGCCGCGGGGTCAAACCGACCGTTCTTCCAGTAGGTAACCCGCAGCTTTTCATCCGTATGAAGGTTATAAAAAGTAAGTTCCTTCATCTTGACGGAGGGACGCGCCCCAGCCAAGGCAAGGGAAGGGCACAAGGCCACCCCCGTCGCCGCCACAAGGCCGAGCTGAATCAACCGTCTTTTACTGGAATCCAAGGAGTCTGTCATCGCAACGAAAAAACCATACCCTGTCGGTCACGAAAAGAAGGCCCCTACATACTCCTTTTTCGGGATAAAAACAAGTTCACGGGGCGGACTTTTATCAACCATAGCCGATTCCCATAAGTAAATCATAGTGATAGATAAAAAGGCAATTGAATGAGGGCCGGTTCTGTGCCAAATAAGAGACTAAGGAGTGAACCCGTGTCGGACGATCAAACATTTTTCTTTAAAAGCTATTCATATCAGTCGGATAA
>JBFWLD010000210.1:0-3540 GCA_050252315.1 Bdellovibrionales bacterium | reverse complement strand
AAAGCGCTTTGCATACACCGCAATGCCGCCGGGCCCAGCGCGCCGAGCCGCCTTGGCCTGCTCTTTTTCCGTGAAAATACGACGAATAAACCGCTCGCCGTGGCGGGAAAGCGTTTTTTCAATCCGACGAATGTCGATCAAATCGCTGCCGATACCCAGAATCATTTCCGTTTTCTCTCCTGTTCGTCGCGATCATACGGCGCAATCATGGCAAAATCGAGAAAAGCTTCCCCTTTCGTTTGCATTAACCATCTTTAGCGGTTTTATCCGGAAAAAAGGCCGTTTATATAGGAAGGGATAGTCAAACACATATAAGGCTTCCATTCATGTCTCTTCCGGATTCTTATAACCGCAGCGATCTCATAGACTATTTGCAAAAAACCTTCCCCCAACGGAATCCGGAAGACATTTTAAATGCGCTGAACCCCGTTCAAAAACAGTTTAAATATGATCCGCACACAGGCCACCTACGTTGTAGTTATGGCGCTAACGTCACCAATGAAGAACCATCCGCAGAATATGACTGGATTTTTGACGTAACCCAAAAACTGATCGAACAGCCACCCTCTTTCGGACAAGCGATCGCTTTCCGCCTTTTCAGCCAAGAGGGCAGGCCGGAAATTTCACGGCAAATAGAGCCGACTATCCGCAAACATGCCTTTAAAACCAAGCACCTCCAAACAGACCTTAAACGGGCCTACCAAGCAGCCGCCCTTGCGACGGAGTGGGCTGACTCCCCACCGACAAAACAGATCTCCGAAGAGGAAGCCCGCGAATTGCAAGCCATCGTCGAGAACGGGGACGCTCATGACCAAATCGCGCTGTACAGCCTGTTTACCCAATGTGAGGACGAGGACCTTCAGGCGGAGGGGAGATACTATTTAATCAAGGCCGCGTTCCATCCGCACGACGACCAGAAAAGAGGCCTTGCCCGTAAGGCGATAACGCAGCTTGAATGGCCGCAAAACGCCGCTGTCGGAATTCAGTCCTTCCGCGCCATACACGATGTTTTAACAACGCCCAATCTTCCCTATACCGACTGCCTGACAGCCATAAAGAACAAGCCCCCCAAAGAAATCGAACAAATAGCAGAAAACTGCCTGTTTTTTCTGGATAGCTTCGATCGCTTCCGCCCCAGCAAACGCCGTCTAAACCGATCTGCGGACAAGGACATAAGGAAGTATCCTTTCCTTTTATCCGAAACCCATCTTCTGCAGCCGCTGTTGCGCATGACCGCCTTTCCGAACGATGCACTCGCCATACAGGCGTGGAAAACCATCAGCCTTTTCCAAGTTGACGAAGGGGCCGACATAAACCAAATAATGCCGCTCCTAAACGCTGCCGTTGACACCATACCCGCGGCCCGCGCCGAAGTCATACGAACGCTGGGCAGCATTTTCGCCGGACAAGGCAGGAAAAGCCTCTACGCGATCAGCCATCTTGCCGCCTTGGATCTTTATGGAGATACCCACAAAGATCACGCTATCAATTGCATGATAGGCCGCCTCGTCGGCAAGATTGCGCCCTTGACGCTTGAGGAAAAAAGTCTGGAAAATTTTACGACACGCGTTTTGCAAACAGCCGCCGAGTTCAACGGCGAGGATGCCGAAAAAATGACATCGCCCCTTGTTCATGTTGCAAAAACGCTTATCGACAAAGGCAAGAAGGCGTTGCAAAAAGAAACGCGCCAAGGAGCCGCAAAAACCGATAACCAGCATTTCACGACTGCCGCAAGTTATCTAGGCGATATGTTTACCCTCTTAACGCGCAGCAACGACCAAAACCCGGAGGATCGCTACACCCCTTACCGTTATGCTGCGTTGACAAATCTGCTTGCCCAACAAAAAAGGTTGCCAGCCGACCTCCAAGCCTCCATCGCCAACAAAACGGCAGAGGCCGCCATATGGCTTATGAAGACCTCTTCTTCCGCCTATACACCAACATCAGCAAAGCGGAGAACCAACTTTAACCGCCTAACAAACGGATCATAACGTAGCCCTCGTCATTCGGTAGTTCGCTCTATCGTAACGGCACAAAGGGGAAAGAGCCCATGAAGATTTTAGGATTCGACAAAAAAGTAGATTCTTTACAACGTTACGCTGACCTTTTTTATAAGGCCTACTTACGGCTGGGCAAGTATGTTATAGACTAATCTCCAACAAACTAACGACGGCTTACCTTTTTTTCCATGTCGCATTCCGCTTTACAACAAACCCCTACGCCCTCCCCCAACGACGAAGGCGCGACGCCGCTGATGCAGCAATATCTGTCGATCAAGGCTCAGCACCCAGATGCGCTGCTTTTCTTTAGGCTTGGCGACTTTTATGAACTGTTTTTCGAAGACGCTCTCAAGGCGTCACGCGCGCTGGACATTACGCTGACCCGACGCGGGCAAATGAACGGGCAAGATATTCCCATGTGCGGCGTGCCGTTTCATGCCTATGAAAACTACATGGCTAAACTGATCCGCAAAGGATTCCATGTGGCCATCTGCGAACAGACGGAAGACCCGGCAACAGCAAAAAAACGCGGGGCTAAATCCATCGTTAATCGCGAAATCATCCGCATTGTCACGCCCGGCACGGTCACCGAAGACTCTCTATTGGAGCAAAAGGAATCCACTTTTTTAGCCTGCATCGCCATGACGGGATCGGCTTTGGCCGTTGCATGGATCGACTTGGCGCGGGGTCAGCCCTTTGTCGAAGAAACCACGGTGGACGGGTTGGGTGCCTGTTTGGCACGAATTGACCCCAAAGAAATCGTCGTCAGCGACCGCACGGTTCAAACTCCCGATCTTTTCGAAACCTTCGCACCATGGCGAGATCGTCTAACCCTCCTGCCGCCTGCCCGGTTCGACAGTGAAAATGCTCACCGACGTTTGTGTGAAACTTACCATGTAGCCGACTTATCCCCTTTTGGGGAATTTTCACGAACTTCTATTTCATCATTGGGAACAATCCTAGATTACGTCGCCCTTACTCAAAAATGTGAGATTTCCCACATTCTGAACCCAAGGGTTGTTTCCCACGCCCCTTTCATGGCTATGGACCCAGCGACACGCCGCAATCTGGAACTTGTCCGGACGTTAAACGGGGAGCGCCGGGGTTCGCTTTTGGACACGATCGACCTGACCCTCACCAGTGCCGGGGCGCGATTATTGTCCGCCCGCCTGTCTGCACCGCTTACCGACGTTATGCCCATAAAAGAAAGGCTCGATGCCGTCGCCAGCTTAGTCGCCCTTCCGACCTTGCGGAGTAAGCTTCGCGATAAGCTGGCGGATACGCCGGACAGCGAACGGTGCTTGGCGCGTTTATCGCTGGGGCGTGGAGGGCCGCGTGATCTGGCGGCGTTGAAAGAGGCCTTATCTCAAGCCGAAAAAATCAAAAGCGCCCTGTTGGCCGCGCAAACCGAGGCGATCTCCAGCCAGTTGCAGGCATTAGCCGTTAAACTCGGCGAACATTCCGCGCTGATCGACCGGCTGGGACGCGCCTTGGCTGCAGACCTGCCCATGCTGACCCGCGATGGAGGGTTTATCGCACG
>JBFWLD010000209.1:0-3585 GCA_050252315.1 Bdellovibrionales bacterium | reverse complement strand
GGCGTTTATGCCCCAGAATTCCAGTCATCCGGCTTTTTCTTGCCGCCATCCGTTTTAGCCAGCCACTCCTCTTGTTGTTTTTTCGTTTTAGGATCAGGCTCTTTCGGCGGCTGGGATGGGGTTTGCTCCGGTGGGGGCAAGTTAGGGTTATAGTCCGCCTGCGCCGTTTCGCCGGACGACGGGGGAGATAGCTGGCTGTAATCCTCTTTCGGGCCTTCAGCGGATTGTTGTCCTTGCCGCCGACGTTGCGCTTCCCGATCCATCGCTAGATATTCCGGATCGCTTTGCATATCTTGTTTAGCGAGCAAGGCGTCCTGGGGCGAAAGCTTTCCGCTCTTGGTATCTGGGAGTTCGGGAGGCTGTGACGAGGTTGGCGGAACCGCCCCAGAAAGCGGCGGAACGGGAGTACCGCTCGGCTGCCCGCCAGCTAAGGTCCCGGAAGGTGAAGGTTGCCCGCCATTGGGCAACAAAGATTCGTTAATGTTACCCCATAACCTACGGTCATCCTCACGTATTGCCTTGTTATCGGCTTTGGTCTTCTGTTTAGTGGCATCAACTTGCCTTTGCTGATGATGCTGAAGATAACGATTGGAAGCTTCCGGAATCTTTCCGGAAAGATGCGCCGCTGTACCCGCCGCAACGGCGGTGATAATTTTCGACGTATCCTGAATCCGCTCTTCCTGAACCTGACCGATACCGAGCCAACGTAAGGCTACCTGAGGAAACAGACCGATCGTACTATAACACTGGTTTGCCAAAATAAGCACGATGCCCGCATAAATCGCCGTGTAAACAATCTTGCCGATTGGGGGCATCCCTTGGGTGAAGGCCCCCGTGCCTTTCGCGGCAAAAACAAAGGCCTCGTTTAAAAAGGCTAAGGTTACGATGAAAAGCAAATGCCCCACAATCAGGCCAAAAACCATAAGGACAGGTCGCAAGATAAGCTGCATCAAAACAGCATAGCCATATCCGCCCCTTTTACCCGCGAGCCCTTCCCCCTGCGGCTCGATATGCGCCAGCGCAAATAACGGCGCAAGGACGATCGCTTCCATCACCGTCATAATCCACTGTAACGACCCGAAAAAGAAACGATAAAACGGGTAAAGCGGCACCACATAGCCCAGCGTAAACCCAATCGTAAAGAGAATCATTCCAACCGCAAACGCAAAGGACGCGAGTAAGAGGAACTCACTTGAAAATACGGAAAAGATTTTGCCGACGTAAGGGACTTTAGCAAGCACGTCCGATGCCGCTGAGGCACCTGTCGCGACCGCACCGCCAGCCATAATATAAAGGGCATAGTTGACACATTTCTGACCAAAGGCGGCAAGCTCTGCCATTGGATTGGATGTCACCCCAAACTTAAGGCCGATCACGCCGTCTTGCCAAACCCCTGTATCTTCGGTGAGTTTAGCATCAAGCTGGGACAAGAAATGATTGATGACAGACCCTCCGCCGGAGGCTATAAGTTCGTTTTTCTGTTCGTCCAAATATTTATACCCATGGGTATCGGATGCATCCGCACTGCCGGAAGCGGAATAATCGTTCACGGACGCGTCAACTGCGTCCATATAATTCGACAGCGCGAAGGCTACTCTGGAAGGGGTAAGATAAACGTTCGAGTTTTCTCTCCGCTCCTGCTTAATATAATCTGAGGCATATCGCGACCAATAGCCCTGAGGCTTAACTTCCGGGCGCTCTTTTTTTGCCAGATTGAAGACCGCCGGATACACAAAAGTCGGCTGAGACTTAAAAACAGAAGCCGAACGCACCGATTGTATTCGGATAACCGTGGAGAACCATGAAGGCGCCGTCAGCCACCCACCGGAGGCCAAATCCCCATTACCGCCAAGTTCTTGCGTAAGATTTTGTTGAACTTCTTGATCGGCTTCGTTTAAGGCTTCGTAAACTCGCTCCTTCGTGTTGGCAGCTAAAGAGGAGACATAGGAGTCAACATACGATTTCAGCTCATCCTGATTCATTTCTTCTGTGCCGGAATTCGTAAGATAGGGGGCAACCAAATCCTCCGTATCTCCGGCTATGTCAGAGGCGACATCGGCAATGGCAAGATATTGGGCTGATCGCACCTTGTCATACTCACTGGAGGTATAAGCGGGCGCAATATAACCGCCGCACAGTCGGTCTTTATCCTTATTATAAAAATCTCGATAGGAGGCTCTGGCCGCGTGAAGAATCTTTACGCCGAGAAACGCACCATCGGCCTTATCAATAGAAAATTCGAGGTCGCTCAGCCGCGGCATAAAAAAGGCTTTATCGTCCGAATGGGCATAAGAAACATAATTGTAGTTAGCGATATAGTGATTAAACAAGTAAGAGCACGCATCCATGGACATCAGGACACGCACAATCTTCTTGTAGTCCGGATTAGGCAAAAGGCACGTCGCTGAACTTGAATCGGCAACGGTGCAGCCCGGTAGTTCTTGATCTTTCAACGCTACGATAAAGTCTTTCCACACCGTGCTGGCTAAGCCGGAGCCCCACTTTGCTACCTTGACCATCATATACTGCGCCGTGTTGTAACCGGTAACCGAGCCGTTACAGCTTGTCGAGGCCGCATTCCCGGTTGATAAAGGCACAAGCATTCCAATTGCAAAGGCTAGACGGATTGGGGCCCAGATCTGATGGGCTTTGCCCATCAGCTTGCCGGTATGGGCCTGCTCGGCCACCATGGCGACTAAGTGATAGATCAATAAAAAACCGGCCAGAATTAAAATTGCCGAGCTGTAGGTTGACAGACACGCGCCCAACGCATTTTGAACTTCACAAGAGCTTGGTTGGGCAACTTTTTGGCTTCCCTCCCGGATTGCTGTCCCGGAAAACAGGTAATTGATCCAGTTCAGCGCCCAATCCGTGCCGCCGCTCGCAAACGGAGATTCGAACAAAGAGGTCGTCTCTGACGTTGTGTCCGCGGCGTGCGCCTGTCCGATGAAAACGGACAACAGCAAGGTTAGGATAAACATGGCTCCTAAAAACAGACAACCAAACCCCGCGCAGAACAGCACAATCTGCGGGATCCCTTCCTTCGTAAACTTTAATCGACTGTACGATGTCCTCATCACGTCGCTTAGCCTTAGCTTCATTCTTTCGTTCTCAAATGCCGGATGATTTTTTGGAAATAATCCATACGACGCCAATATATACGCCAGCATCCTTACAAACATTCGTCCGCTTTCCGCGACCGCGCCGACTTCCGTCCCGACGTTCGGATTAAACAGCTTCCCTAATAAAGAGCGCTCTTTCTTCTCTGACTTCTTTTCTCTTTCCTCTGGACTCATTCTCGCGCTCTCCGTCTGCGGGCTCTTTCCCCTACTTTACTTTTTACCCCTCTTTCAGTTAAAGAGTTTTTAATTAATTTCAACCCGTTAGTCCTTTTTAGATCATAAAAACGCCGGGATGGGATCATTAACCTATAAAATAAGGGATGTTAACGTAAGCAAGGCGTTTATGCCCCAGAATTCCAGTCATCCGGCTTTTTCTTGCCGCCATCCGTTTTAGCCAGCCACTCCTCTTGTTGTTTTTTCGTTTTAGGATCAGGCTCTTTCGGCGGCTGGGATGGGGTTTGCT
>JBFWLD010000208.1:0-3607 GCA_050252315.1 Bdellovibrionales bacterium | reverse complement strand
TTAAAGACGTTGCGGGCGCTGGCTAGAATGAGGGTGTCGTCTGTGGTGAACTTGGTCGGGGCGTTCTTGGGATGCTGTGTCCTTGTTTGGGAAGGTTTTTATATAAAACAAAGGGGTGGGGGGTACAAGCTCAGATCGTTATCAGGACCCCTTTAGGGGGCCTGATAACGTGAATCTGAGCTTGAAAAAAAAGGGCGCCATTCCCGGATGGGAAGGGCGCTTGGGAGATGACCCCTCCCCGAAAAAGCTAAAGCTTTTTCGACCCTCCCGCAAGGGGCGGGTGGTGGGCCTGCACAAAAGGGGAGGGTGGTGGGAAGAAAAGGCGATCAACAAAGCAAAAGCGATCCAAGCAAAGGACAAGCGATTAGAGTAGAATAGAAAAATAAAAGGAAATGGGATCCCGGATCGCCCCTGAAAAAGGGGCGTCCGGGATGACAAATGTTGGGGGTTTGGTTCTTCAATGGAAAGGATGGACTAGATTCCGCATAAACTTTCCTGAGGGGGAAAGTTTTGCGGAAAGACGTTGAGGGGAGGTTCTTAATTGGATGGTGCTGTTTTTTTTCAACAGAGGTGAGGACAACGATAAGCGTTAGCTTCTTTAATGGGGGACACAGAGCCGCGCCTGTAGCGCGCGCCAGAATGACAACGACGGGGGGAGGGTTTAAGCTGTTTTGACGTTCTGTTCCGCAGGGAGGCGAATCCACAATTGCAGCTTGTTATAATTGTTGCTTATCGTAATCCGGTGAACCAATCGAAGCAAAATGGGGAATCCCAATCCTCCCGGAAGTTCGGTTGTACATTCCCGGATTTGCCCTGAACGCGCCAAGGCCAAAACGATCCCAACGCGGCCCTGCATGGCTGGAATTTGATAAAACGATAAAAGCGTGACCCCCGCACGTTGGCGTACATGAAAGCCTAAGGCTTCGGCTTGACCGTGCAATACCGCGTTCGCCATGCACTCGGCCAAGATTAAAAAGAGATCCGATTCTTGAATTACCCCCTTTGGGAAGGAGTCGATTACTCGATCAATCGTTGCCGGATCCCACAGCGCTTGTCGGTCGAAGAGGGCTGCGTAGAGCGTTTCAGAATGCGTGATCGCGGCCTTTAGCTCACTGGCTTGTGGTGCTTTTATGAGGCCGAACGTCTTGATCATGGTTTCCTTCTTTTTGTTTATCGAGCTTTCGCTCGAGGGGGAACTTTTAGCGTTCAGCCTCGTTGCGATCTGCTCTAGGCCCGTATTTCTGCGATACGGTTGAGTTCTACGATGTCGAAGAGTTTACAAATCTCTTTATTCGGTTTTTCGATCACAAACTGGGCTTGCTTTTCTTTGACTCGTCGAAGAATTCGGATCAGGACGCCTAGCCAATGGCTGTCCATCCTTAAAACATCCGCAAAATTCATTCGCACCGTCGAGACTTCGCCGTTATCTACCAGCGTCGTGATTTGATAGACGAGTTGCTCGCCTTCCTTATGCTGGTGGAAGGTGAGTACGCCTGATATGTAAACGGCGAGGTCGCTGCCTTCGCGCCGGAATTTAAACGCCATTGGAAGCTCTCCTTTGAATGGTGATTAATGTAAGGTCGTCAATAATAGTTCCTTCAGGTACTAAAGATTCCGCTAAATTGTGCTTTTTCATATTTGCGTTTTTCAATACCTCCGCCGGTTCTTGGGTGATGCTTTCCGACCAGCCGTCGCTGTACAGAACTAAGGTGTCTCCTGCTTGCAGCGTTGTCGTTGCTGTTGTTAGAGAGACGACACCCGAACCCAGCGGCAGACCCCGCGTGCGAAGCTCCGTAATTTCACCGCCGCTGACCATCAACGGAAACGGAATCCCTGATCCGGCATAGCGGAGTTCCCCTGTCGTTTTGTTAAGCGTTAGTGCGATGGCTCCGGCAAAAAGCTGGCCAAAGGAAATTTTGGCCATGGCTTCGTCAAGCTTGTTTAAGAAGACCCCCGGATCGTGAAGCTCGGCATGGTATTCCTGTACCAGACAATCAACGCGCAACGCATTGATCGCTCCGGCAAGGCCGTGCGCGCTGGCGTCCACAAGCACGAGGCTCAGGTGATCGTTATCTAGCGCTCGCAACGTCCACAGGTCGCCCCCGATTTCGTCGTGCGGGCGGTACAGTGAAGACAAGTTGATCCCGTAGGTTTTGGCAAGTTCCTCCGTCGCTTCCGGCGTCGGTAGAATTGCGTCTAAAAACGAATGCGTGATTTCAATATGCGCTTGAATTCGGTTTCTGAAATCAAAAAGAACGCGGGAGGATATGGCGCTTCTTAAGTGCGCGGTGATGCGGGCGCGCAGCTCCGAAAGGTGGAAGGGGCGGCTGACCACGTCCGTCGCACCCAGATTAAAACAATGGACCCGATCGTCTTCGCTTTGCAGGCCGGTTTGGACCAGAATCGAAAGCCGGTCGAAATTCGGATTAGTGCGCAGGTGGCGCATCAATTCGAAGCCATCCATGCGCGGCATGCGGATGTCCAGCAGAATAAGGTCCGGTTGAAAACGTGTAATGAGTTCGAGCGCGACGACCCCGTCTTCCGCTTCGTCGATGATGCCGATGCCGATTTTTTCGCAGACGTTTCTCAGCAAAACCCGGTTCGTCGGGTCGTCATCTACAATAACGATGTGCGCACGGCTGAACTCCAACGGTATGTCGTCTTTGAAAGATGGGTCGTTCGTCAGCACAACGTCTTCCTCTCTTTTAGGGTGTGCGCTATTCTATACGCAAAGCCATTAATATTTTCTTTGCTTTCAGGAGTCATTAACCGACTGCATATCTGCTTATTACTTAAAGAAAAAAGATGGATGCATACATGTGTACCTTTCCTCGTTACTTGGGCTGTTGGGGGTAAAGGGGAACACTCCTTGGTGCGGTCGGGAGGAAAAATGGGGTGTTATTCAGATTGATTCGCTATTAACCTTAGGCCTGTCGTTTTTTCTTTTGGGTGGTTACCTATGAAGGTTTTGCGTGTTTTACCGCTTTGTGTTTTGATTTTGCTTACGCTTGCGCGGGGCGCTTTGGCTCAAACGACCGCGACGTACGGCGAGGCGGCTATTGGGACGGCGTGCGGCAGTTTAGCCAACGGATTTGATTTTGATACCGCTTTTCAGTGCAATACGTCCGACGTTAGCGGTGGGCTGAAGCAGAAGGCTCCGCTTTTTGTTGGGCAAGTGACCAGTCCGCCTTACACTGATACGACGTGCGACAGCAGTAAGGCCGGTATGATGCAATATGCTTCAAGCACGATGCAATATTGTAACGGCAGCAGTTGGATTTCGATCCTTGCGAGTTCTGGTTATTTAGGAACATCGGCCAGTCTGACAGGACCGAGCCGGAGCGACGATGTGACGACCGGTTTGTTTTCCGCGACGGCAAGTACAGTGAGTATTGCGACGGCGGGGACGGAAAGGTTGACGGTTACGGCGACGGGGAGCGTCGGGATTGGGACGACGACTCCTGCCTATCGGCTGGATGTTAACGGTTCTGTACGGACAAATGCTGAAATTATCGGAAATGGTTTGGGTGGCTACGGACAGTTCCGTATGATTCAGGGAAACTATGGTTCTCTTTTCCGTAATGATGGATCTGACACTTATCTTCTT
>JBFWLD010000207.1:0-3615 GCA_050252315.1 Bdellovibrionales bacterium | reverse complement strand
ACGGCAACCAATGTCGTAGGCGAACCGAAAGATCACGTCACGCTGCCGCAAACGGCCATCACCTATAACCCATATGGCAGCAACGTGTATCTCGTCAAGGAAACGACATCCGATAAAACGGGAGAAAAAGAATTTCGCGTTGAAATGGTCTTTGTCAAAACAGGGAAAACCCGCGGGGATCAGGTTGCCGTTCTTAAGGGCGTCAAAGAAGGCGATATCGTCGTTACGGCGGGCCAACTCAAATTGCGCAACGGGGCCAAAGTCATTGTGAACAACAAGGTCACCCCTACCAATAACCCCGACCCCACGACAACGGATTACTAAGGCATAAAGGCACATACGTCACATGAACTTTACCGACATCTTTATCCGCCGCCCTGTTTTGGCCTCCGTGATCAGCTTGCTTATTCTGGTCTTGGGATTACGCGCCGTTTTTGCCTTGCCGGTCTTACAATATCCGCGCACGGAAAACGCCGTTGTGACCGTTTCAACCACCTACTACGGTGCGGATGCGGACATTGTAGCGGGGTTCATCACCACACCGCTTGAAAACGCGATTGCTCAGGCGAACGGCATTGATTACATGACGTCGGAAAGTAAAAACGGCGTCAGCACAATCACGGCCAATCTTCGGTTGAACTACAATTCAAATGACGCCCTTTCGGAAATCAGTACCAAGGTGGATTCAGTAAAAAACCAACTCCCCGCACAAGCCCAGCAACCGGTTTTGTCGATGGAAGTCGGCCAAACGTTGGCGGCCATGTATATCGGCTTCTACAGTAAAACGTTGGATCAAAACGCCATCACGGACTATTTGCTGCGCGTCGTTCAACCGCAACTTCAAGCCATCGAAGGCGTACAAACGGCTGAAATTTTAGGGGCACAAAACTACGCCCTTCGGGCTTGGCTCGATCCGGTAAAACTGGCGGCTTATGATTTGACGGCCAGCGACGTTTCATCGGCTCTGGAAGCAAACAATTACATCTCCGGTCTGGGCAACACCAAAGGCCAAATGGTTCAGATTGATTTAAGGGCCTCAACCGACCTGCGCAGTCTGGATGAATTCCGCAAACTGATTATCAAAGAAAAAGATGGCGCTATCATCCGTCTTGAAGACATCGCCAACGTAACCCTCGGCGCGGAAAATTACGAATCGCTCGTCAGCTTCGATGGCAATGACGCCGTCAATATTTCTATTCAGGTGACGCCAACCGCCAATCTCTTGGAGGTCGTCGAACGCGTCCGTGCCGTATTCCCGCAGATTCAGGCTAACCTTCCCACAGGGTTAAATGCATCCATCGTCTATGACTCGACGAAATTCGTTACCAGTTCGATCGAAGAAGTCGTCTCGACCCTTGTCGAAGCGGTCCTGATCGTCACCGTCGTCATTTTCCTGTTTCTCGGTTCGCCGCGTTCGGTCGTCATCCCGACCATCGCGATTCCTCTCTCCTTGATCGGGGCCTTCACCATGATGCTGGCCTTCGGCTTCTCGATCAATTTGCTGACCCTGCTCGCCCTAGTGCTTTCCATCGGCCTTGTGGTGGACGACGCCATTATCGTCGTTGAAAATGTGGACCGACATATGGAAGAAGGCCTCTCGCCTTTTGAGGCGGCGTTGCGTTCGGCCCACGAACTGGCCGCGCCCATTATTACCATGACGGTCGTGCTCGTCGCGGTTTACATCCCAATCGGCTTCCAAACCGGCCTGACAGGCGCCCTCTTCACCGAGTTCGCTTTTACATTGGTCGGCGCGGTCACCATCTCGACGATCGTGGCTTTGACCTTGTCGCCCATGATGTGTTCTAAGATTCTCAAACCTCACCGTAAGGAAAGCACGGTCTGGCACGAAGAGCTTGTCGATTGGCTGGAAGTCCAATTCGAACGCTTGCGCCGCTTATACGAACGAGTCTTGGATCGTAGCTTTAACTACCTGCCCGTCACGGTTGTCTTTTCGCTTATTATTTTAAGCAGCGTCTTTTTCCTCTATTCCAGTTCAAAATCCGAACTTGCGCCTCAAGAAGATCAGGGGGTCGTCATAACCTTCGGATCTTCAGCGCCAAACGCTACCATCGACCAACGCAATATGTATGCGAAACAGGCTTATACTCTTTTCACCCAATATTCGGAAATGGATCATATCTTCCAGCTTGAAATCCCCGGAAAATCCATCTCAGGGTTGGTGCTGAAACCATGGGACGAACGCGAACGCACCGCGTCGGAGCTTCAACCATTGGTGCAAAAAGATATTGTGACCGTTCCTGGCGTAAATGCGGCGGCGATCCAGCCTTCGCCTCTGCCGGGAAGCCGTGGCCTTCCCGTCCAGTTCGTCATTAAAACAACGGACGATTACGACCGACTTTTGATGGTTTCCGAAGATTTCACCAAAGCCATCCGCGAAACCGGTATGTTCATGTATCTGAACAACGACCTGAAGATGGACTTGCCGCAATCAACCGTTACGATCGACCGCGACAAGGCAGCACAGCTTGGCCTATCCATGAGCGACGTCGGCAGCGCCCTGTCCGCCATGTTGGGCGGCGGCTATGTCAATTATTTCAGCTTTTCGGGCCGATCCTACAAAGTCATCCCCCAAGTCGGTCGCAACAGCCGCCTGAACACCGACCAACTGGAAAATTACTATATCCGTACAGCGGACGGCTCGTCGGTTCCCCTGTCCACTATCGCGACCATCACGACTAAGGCCACGCCGGAAACCCTCAACCACTTCCAGCAAATGCGTGCGGCAACGATTTCAGGCGTGATGTTCCCCGGAATCGCTCTCGGCGGCGCGCTTGACTCGCTCGATGCGCTGGCAGTCAAGGAATTGCCGCAAGGCTATAGCGTCGATTATTCCGGCCAATCCCGTCAGTATGTCCAAGAAAAAAGCGGCTTTGTCGGCACCTTCATGTTTGCGCTGATTATCATCTTCCTTGTGCTGTCGGCCCAATTTGAAAGTTTCCGCGACCCGATCACGATTCTGATCTCGGTCCCGATGGCCATCGCCGGGGCCCTCTTCTTCATCACATTGGGGTTGAACGGCGCGAGCATCAACATCTATACGCAGGTCGGGCTTGTAACCCTAATGGGGCTAATTAGTAAGCACGGCATTTTGATCGCCGAGTTTGCCAACAAGCTGATGCTTCAAGGTTATAGTAAACGCAAAGCCATTGTGCATGCGTCCGGCGTTCGCTTACGCCCTATTTTAATGACCACTGGAGCCATGGTGCTAGGCATGGTTCCTTTGATCTTCGCTTCGGGCGCGGGTGCGGTGTCTCGTTATAATATGGGACTTGTGATTGCAGGCGGACTTTCCATCGGTACGATGTTCACCCTGTTCGTCCACCCGGCGGTCGTCTTGCTGATCGGCGAAGATCACACCAAGCGCGCCGCGCCGGAAACGGCCCCTAAAACCGAAGAGGCAAAAGCCTAGGGTCAGGACGCATTAAATTCGGAGGTTCTGTTTCTTATCTTCACGCAGACCCCCTCAATTTTAAAGGAGTCTGACCCTAATCACCCCAATTCCATCGCGGGGCAACGAACCATGACCACGCGAAGGCCAGCCGCCAAGGCCCTCTCGGCGGCCTCATGGTTAACAACGCCAAGCTGCATCCACAC
>JBFWLD010000206.1:0-3628 GCA_050252315.1 Bdellovibrionales bacterium | reverse complement strand
TGCTGCGTGATGGTTGAAGCCCCCATGGGACGACGATCGCGTCCAACATTTTGCAGATTCGTCAGCGCGGCCCGCACAATCCCAAAAACATCGACCCCCGCATGCTGATAAAAATTCTGATCTTCGGCGGACAGAAACGCACCGCTCACTCTTTTAGGAATCGAGGTGATAGGCACAAAAATACGCTGTTCAGCGGCAATCGTCGCCATCATACGCCCGTCATCGGCATAGATTCGGGTCAAAGTGGGCGGCTGATAATCCTTGAGATAGGCATAATCCGGCAAATCGTGGCTGTAATGCTGAAAAAGCAAATAAAGCGCCGCAATTGCGGAAAGACCGGCCATAAAAAGAAAGGAAAACAACGCAGCAAGCACACGCATGGGGCAACCAACTCACAAGTCAGAGATCAGGCAGCCCCTTTGTAGCTCAAATGCCCGGACGTGTAAAATCAGTTACGCAACGCCTTGAAAAAGTCGGCGATCATCTCGTTGCGCTCCCGATCCCTTTTCTTACTGGGCGACGGATATTCCATCTCGACATGGACCCATCCGATCATAAAAGTCTGCAACGCCATCGCTGCGGTCCGAGCCGTCCAAGCCGGAGCTAAGTTGCCGCGAGCCACAACCTTCTCAAATAAAGCAACGAGCCGGGACTGGAGCCTGTCGCGCATGGCGCTGTTCCGGCGGTTCAGCTTGGCCATTTCCTCAATATATTCGCATCGCTGGGTCAAAATAGTAAAAACGCGCCGACGGCTGGCGTTATTGGTAATAGCATTCAGCGACTCGACCATATCGTTAAACAAAAGCTCCAAAGGATCCTCCGTCTCGGAAGCAACGATCCGGTCCATCATATCTTCGTACGGCAAACAGACATTATCGGCGATCGACCATAAAAGGTCAGCTTTGTCACGAAAATGCCAGTAAATCGCGCCGCGCGTAACCCCGGCGCCAACAGCGATTTCCTGTAAAGACGTTTGAACGACGCCATGTTGATAAAAAAATTTCTCAGCGGTTTTTAAAATCAGGGCGCGGGTTCTGGCGGCCTCTTCTTTGGTGCGGCGTGGCATAATGCAGTCATCCTCAAAAAAGTTGTTTACATACATTCAAGGATGTATATTATAGGATGCAGAAAGGGGGAAGTAAAGTCCCGGAGTGAAGTCGGCGGCACAAAAAACTGAAAAGATGTGGATAAATTGCTTTTTGGTTAAAACAATCTTGTCGCCAAGCGAAAAATAAGAGAGAATGGCCACTGCCCCGCGCCTTTTAAGAATTCGAAGACCTTCATCAACTTTTGATATGAGATTCCGCTAATGCATACCATGCAGCGCCATCGTTTACCCACGACCACAGCCCTCTTTGCTGTCCTTGCCCTATTGGGAGGATGCGCCGCCGGACCGGACTTTAAAACGCCGCAGTCTCCTGACGTGCAGTCCTACGGCCCTGACGGCATGCCGATTAAAACAGCGACAAGCGCGACGGAGCTAGGCGGCGAACAAAGGTTTAAAGCTGGCGGCGACGTCCCTGCCGCGTGGTGGACGCTTTTTGAATCGGCAGATCTTAATCACCTGATCGACGTAGCGGTCAAAGCCAACCCGTCGCTGGACGCGGCGCGAGCGTCGTTACGCGCAGCCCAAGAAAATGCCGCCGCCGGGTATGGCGGCTTTTTTCCGTCAATCGACGGCAGCGCCACGGCGAACCGCGCCAAAAACAGCGGATCGAGCAAACCCTACACGTTATACAACACATCGGTCAGCATAAGTTATGTGCCGGACGTATTCGGCGCACAACGGCGAGAGGTTGAATCGCTGGAAGCCGCCGCCGAAGCCCAAAAATTCGAGTTGGAAGCCGCCTATCTAACCCTGACCAGCAACGTCGTAACGACCGCGATTGAAGAAGCCTCGTTGCGCGAACAAGTTCGGGCGACCCAAGACATCATCCAAGCGCAAAAGAAAAATCTGGAACTGATGAAGGCCCAGCTTGAGGCAGGAGCCATCACCAAAGCCGCCTATCTGGCGCAAGCCTCGACGGTAGCCACCAGTGAAGCCGCGCTGCCTGCATTGGAACAAAATCTGGCCTCGACCCGTAGCCTGATGTCCGTCTTGATGGGCCAGTTCCCCAGTCAGGGAATCCCCGTCAATTTCAGCCTGTCCTCGCTGAAACTGCCGCAAGAGCTGCCCGTCTCCCTTCCCTCGAAACTGGTGGAACAGCGCCCCGACATCCGCGCCGCTTTGGCCAATCTAAAAGAAGCCAACGCCAATGTCGGCATCGCAATGGCGGCCATGCTTCCCCAATTCTCCTTGACTGGCAGTTACGGCGTCAGCGCAAATCGCATGTCCGATATGTTCTCGCCGACAACAGCTTTGTGGGGCTTGGCCGCAGGGCTAACACAACCGATTTTCCATGGCGGCGAACTGCTGCACAAAAAACGCGCCAGCGAAGCCTTATTCGATCAGACGGCCGCAACCTATCGCTCGACGGTTTTGGAGGCCTTCAAAGACGTGGCCGACAGCTTAAAAGCACTTGAATCCGACGCGCAAACGCTCGAAGCCCAGCTTCAAGCCGAACAAGCCGCAGCCCAAACCCTTCAGCTTGTCGAACAGCAATATAAGGCGGGTTCGGTCAGCTATCTCGAACTTCTGAACGCGCAAGCCAGCTATCAACAAGCCAAAATCGCTTTGATCAAAGCCAAAGCGGCAAGGCTCAGCGATACGGCAGCCCTGTTCCAATCTTTGGGCGGCGGCTGGTGGCAGCGCGATCAGATCACCTTAGTTAAGTCTTAAAAGTCTAATAAATTGGAGTAATAATCCATGATCAAACGTATGATCATCATGCTTGTTTTATGCGGCCTCGTCTTTGGCGGCGTATTCGGCTACAAAATGTACGGCGCCAAAATGATGATGGCCCAAATGGCCCTGATGGGCGACACGGCCCAAACGGTTTCGACCATTGTTGCGGAGCCAACCGCATGGCAAGACGATCTCAAAGCGGTCGGAAGCCTTCGCGCGGCCAAAGGGGCGGACATCGCGCCGGAAGTCGCTGGAACGGTCAAAAATATCTTCATGGAATCCGGCCAAGACGTGACGGAAGGGATGGTACTAGCCCAGCTTGACAGCGCGGAAGATTACGCCAAACTTCAATCCCTGATTGCCAATCTGCGCCACGCGGAAATCACGTTGGAACGCGACAAAAAGCAAATCAAGGTTCAAGCGATCAGCCAAGCTACCTTTGACGCAGACATCGCTACCTATGAAGATTTAAAGGCGCAGGTGGAAGAACAAAAAGCCGTTTTGGAAAAGAAAACGATCGTAGCTCCCTTCTCCGGAAGGCTTGGCATTCGTCAAATTGATGTCGGCCAATATCTGAACGCAGGCACCACAATCGTTAATTTACAACAGATGGACCCGATCTATTTTGACTTCTATCTACCACAGCAAAATATGTCGTCGGTTAAGGAAGGCCAAAAAGTCTCTTTAATAACCGACGCAGTTCCCGGAAAAACTTTTGAAGGCACAATCAAGGCATTGGAAGCCAAAGTGGACGAAAACACCCGTAACATTGCGGTCCGTGCCACCTTCGCTAACCCAGATAAACTCCTTCGCCCCGGCATGTACGCAACGGCAACCATTGTC
>JBFWLD010000205.1:0-3644 GCA_050252315.1 Bdellovibrionales bacterium | reverse complement strand
AGATTGTTGAGGCGGCACATGTACTTTATACGCGGCGGTTTAGGGATGAAAAGGAACGGATGCCTTTTCTGTCCCCGGCCCTTTTCATGAATGCGATGAAGATGCGGCTGTTTAAAATTGTGCCGACGGAGATCTTTGTCGTCGATACGTCGCGCACCGATGATTACAGGGTTTCGGTTACGCTTTAATCAAATCGAGAAAAGAAATGGGATTCCGGATCGCCCCTGAAAAAGGGGCGTCCGGAATGACAAATGTTGGGGGTTTGGTTCTTTAATCAAGAGAGGATGGGAAGACGGAAGGGTCGGATTGGGTTCCGCATAAAACCCACGGCCTTGGATGATGTTTTGGGTTTGGGCCTGGATCCCGGTTTACACCGAGATGACGGTGTTTTTGTTACGCCTTTCGATCCCATAAGGTTATCGCTCTGGGGAAAGTTTTGCGGGAAGACGTTGGGGGGTGGTCTTAAATGGAGGGGGCTGGATTTTTTCAACAGTCCCTTTCTCAACAGATTTGATGCCAAATTTTAACAGAGTTGATGACAAGAGTTTAAGGCTCTTTTTGGTATTAGCCGAGCATGGGACTGGATCGCCACGGGGCTATGCGTGCGCGGTGGGTGTCATCTTGGACAAATCAGGCAGGCTTGGATGTGATCGCACAGGAAAGTCTAAGGTCGGTTTAAAATCGCCGCCCAGCCAGCCACGCATGACGTCATCGGTCATAACCTCGCAAAGCTCGTTCATAGACACGCCGGAATACAGACAAAAACCGCCGACTACCGCCATCGCCAAGGTAGATAATTTTCGTATGAGGATATTTTCTTTTAAGGTTCCGATCCCCCAATGAGTGGGTTTGAACGGCCATTGCCCATAAAGGACTCGTTCAAAGGCATCTTGAAGGTCGGGCAAGGTCGCTTTTTCCGCAAGCGGAGGCTCGGTTAGCCTATAAACACAAGGGCCGACCGTAAGAATCCCTTCAAGCACCAAAGCGTCGTCAGGTCGGGTCGGATCGTGTCTTCCCGTTGCTAGACGTTTTTTACGCAACTTGTTTTGTATCGCGGCTGTTGCGACTTTCGGATTTACCCAAACGTGGGTATCCACTAACTCGGGGATCTCTTTAACAGGTTTGACAACAAATGAATCAGTTGGGCCAACGCCTAGATCTATCAGCTCCTTTTGCACATCGCTCCAAACTGCGACGGGTAAAGTAACGAATCTTCCGGAAGGATGGCGTCGAGGGGGAGAAGGCTCGGAACGCGAAAGAGCGGTGACCGGCATCAACTGTAAAGCTGTGCTGGGGTTCTCGTCAGTTTCTCTCATACCAGAGGGAAGTTGTGCACCCACCTTGACCTCCTGTCCTCGTTTCGCAACAAAACAACAACTGGGAAGTCATTCTATTTTTAGAATCAGCTAAAATAAAGTTAACGCGCCTAAAAAAGACGCGTTAACTAGCCAAAAGTATGGGGCTATTTACAAACAGATCAATACCCGCCGACGAGCAGGTTCTTGAGCGTATGCATTTCTTCAAGCGCACGGCCCGTACCCAAGGCTACGCAGGACAGCGGGTCCTCTGCCACAGAAACAGGCAGACCTGTCGCATGGCGCAACACGAGGTCGAGGTTACGAAGCAAGGCTCCGCCCCCTGTCAGCACGATGCCTTTATCCACGATGTCGGCGGCCAGTTCCGGCGCGGTGTTTTCAAGGGCGACCTTGACCGCTTCCAGAATCGCGCTGACCGGCTCGGACAGGCTTTCCGCGATTTGTCGCTCGGTAATCACGATTTCTTTGGGCACACCATACATCAAATCGCGTCCCTTGATTTCGGAAACACGGCCCTCGCCGTCTTCTGGTGGCGAAGCGGAACCGATTTCCTTTTTAATACGCTCCGCCGTGGTTTCGCCGATCAACAGGTTGTGATAGCGGCGGATGTAATTGATGATCGCTTCGTCCAGCTTGTCGCCGCCGACGCGCACCGAGCGCGAATAGACGATGCCTCCCAGCGAGAGGACCGCAACTTCCGTCGTGCCGCCGCCAATATCCACGACCATGGAGCCGGTCGGCTCGGTCACGGGCAGGCCTGCGCCAATGGCAGCGGCCATCGGTTCTTCGATCAGGAACACGCGGCGGGCTCCGGCGGATTCTGCCGATTCCTGAATCGCGCGGCGTTCTACTGCTGTCGAGCCAGACGGAATGCAGATAATGATCTGGGGATTGGCGAAGCTGCGGCGGTTATGGACCTTGCGGATAAAGTGCTTAATCATTTCTTCGGCAACTTCAAAGTCCGCGATCACGCCATCGCGCATCGGGCGGATGGCCTGAATATTTCCCGGCGTGCGGCCCAGCATCAATTTGGCTTCGTCGCCCACGGCTAAAACCTGCCGCTTGCCGCGTGTGTTCGCAATCGCGACCACGGAAGGTTCGTTCAGCACAATGCCGCGACCCTTCACATAAACAAGTGTGTTGGCCGTGCCGAGATCAATGCCCATATCGGCGGAGAGCAACCCTAACAGATTGGAAAGCATGAAAGACTTCTATCCTATTCTTCGAACGCGAGGCATGCCGCCCCAAAGGAACCTGCCCCTTTTTCGCATTGTCCGCGCCTGCGTGCAAGGGGGTCGTGAACAAAAAGTTAACAAGACAATTTTTCTCTCTTTTTCAAAAGGCTTTCATTAACCAAACATCCTGCTTGGCGGTCCGTTTTATTTCTTTATAAACAAGATAAACCGAGCCTTGGATGATTTACTTCAAACGTTGGTGCAGGAAGGGGCGTGCCCTATGGCATCTTTTATCATCCAAATTAAAAGGTAACGCATTGATTGAAGATAAAATTTCAATCTGGATCCCGGTTTACACCGGGATGACGTTTGGGGGACGCGGGGCCGGGATGAGGTTTGGGGGATGCCGAAAAGGAGAGGACTCAAAAAACAATGGTTGAAGGGAAAGAGGTATAAATAATGAATAGAGCAACCTGCCTGAGGACGATCAGCCCCGATTCCCCGTTCCATTTTGATACAAGCTCTTTAGCGACCCCAGATCTAAAAGATACGCGTGTCTTTTGGGGCCGAAACCGTTCCACCGGATTACTTCCGGCCAATGGCCTGACGTCTCTACATATTTTTTCCAAAAGCTTTGTCAAGATTCACGCATGGGACCAACCTGCTGTTTGCATTAATGTTCCAGAACGGGTTTATCCTTTTGAGGTTTATGCCCAAAAAAATAGAATCGTCTTTCGCGAAAAGCCCAACCGTCTTGAAAGCACCATAAGGATTTACGTCCCGAAACGAATTGATTTTCTGCATCTCATCCTACGCGATGGGGCGATCTGCACCTCTACCGGTATGGCTCATGTCACGGCCATTACCACAACAGGTCAAAGCAAAGCTTTTTTGAATACCGAACATTTATTTGCACAATGCCTGGACGAGTCCACCCTCCATGCCACCATGGTTCCCAAAACTTTTAATTTTTCTAACGAAAGACGCCCCGGAAAAGTTCTCGCGCTTTGCGCTGGTGACTCGATGAAACTTTCAGGACATTACGAAACAGCAAAAATCGCTTTTATCGGAAATTCAAGACTTCGCCATCCTGCTTTTGCCGATAGGATGAAAATTCTACTTTTTAAACAAAAAACTTCTGGGGCCTTTTGTC
>JBFWLD010000204.1:0-3681 GCA_050252315.1 Bdellovibrionales bacterium | reverse complement strand
GAAACCCACGCGCCCGCCCACCGCGAGCCAGAAAAAACCCTAGCAACACCGCAGCATCCAACGCGCTTACGACACCGCACCGCGCATCAAACCTCCGCCGCGCCTCAGCCCAACATTGATTACGTCGCTCATATCCGCCTTGAACCGTCACAATTTCCGTCAAAAATTGAGGCCCACCCGTGGCCCCATACGCCACGCGCAAAGGAAAGCTCACCTCATCAAACCCCATGATCGCCCCCTAATTCAGATAACGTTGTTCACGCGCTAATATCCGCATTTGTTCCGCGCGTCGTCCGGCTTGCCGAACCTCACGAATGACAAATACGCGATCCTGATAACAAAGCCGTACTGAACCCGCCAGATCAACATCCTGTCTCGCACGGGTCGTAATCACATGCGTAACCTCGTCCGCTTCATTGACCGGAGAACGCTCTTGATAATCCTCAAGCGCTCCCCAAAAAGCAGCAATCGTACTCCATTGCGTTACGGTCCCGCCTTCACCGTCCTCGACAAGCCTGCAAGACTGAACAAGGAAAGGCACATTCATCTGTCCAATTCTCATGCCGCCCCCACAGTCAAAAGACGATAGGGCGTCAAAAGCGCCTCAATCCCCAACGGTATCCGCGCAACACTCTCGCCGACGACAGCCTCGCTGCGATGCTCATAAAAATGCAACGCCAGTTGCTTGACAGCTAACCGCAACGCAGCAGGCACCGCCTCAGCCGACGTTCCATATCCGACGGTATAAACAATCGACACGCCCTGCGCAGACCGCCCCGGCACAGGCCAGCACGCTCCTGAGCGCAACACAATACCGCCAGGCTCGTTTTGCGTATCGACAAAATAATTTGCGCTGTCCCACACTTCCCCGTTATCCGCATCGTCATAAACAGTAACCGACTCCACGGAAACGAGCGGCGCGCGCGGCAAAACGATCCTGTCCGTTTTCGGCAGCCGAGAAACACTCTTCACCCAGCCCTGAGAGATAAAAGCCCGACGCGTAAAACCCTCGCACCATTGCCGTGCAACACTAATAAGGCCGGAAAGCAAAGCATCCTCCGCCGTATCGTCAATCCGCGCATAGGCCTTCACCTCATCAAGCGTGACCGGTTCAAGGGACGGCGGCGTCACAAGTCTATAAGACATCTGCATTCCTTCTCACGTTAAACCCAATAAAAAAGGGCCGCCCGAAAGCGACCCTTTTCCTTGACCTGCAAGGCTGTTTACATTCTTGCGATGCCTTCAGAAAAACACCGTGATACCGGCGCAAACCAGTGCCCCGAAAAAATCATAAACAGCTTCCACGCCTTAAGCCACAGGCGCATGATGCGGATGACCGCAAATAACCTGCGCCGCGCTCAAAGCCCCGGTCGAAGCCCCGGTCACGCCCATCACAACGCGCACATAACGCGCATCGCCTAAATAGCCGACCTTCTGCACACTACCAGCGCCGCCAGCCGAACTAACAGCCGCAAAAGAACCATCCAGTTCCTCAGCTTCCACATCGGCAAAAGTCACATTATCATCCGACTCCTGTAGTTTCGGCGTATGAACCCCATCCGTATAAGCCCCGAAAGCCACAGTCGCGACGGCTGAATCAAACCCCTGCAAATCGACTGAAACACCGTTAAGAGTCCCGGTCACACGCGCCGCAGGCGCCAAAGACAAAACCGGCAAAATATTTCCATAAAGCGATTTAACACTCATTTTCTTTTTCCTTTCTCTTCCCCTTAGGCCGAAGCAAACTTCAGAACCTTGATCGCATCAAAGTTCACAACATCGCCGCCGACACGTTTGGAGCAGCGGAACTTAACGAACGGAGCCGCCGTATAAGGATCGCGCAACGTCTGCAAGCCGATCCGATCGACAATGGTGTAGCCTTCCTCGAAATTACCGAAAGCAGCGGACAGCGACCCGGAATCCATAGCAGGCATATCGTCGGCAAGAATAACGGGATAGCCCAAGATCGTAGCGGGCGTACCGGCCTGCAAGCTTGGCTGCCAGATATAGGACCCTGTGCCACTCTCTTTAAATTTGCGCACCACATCGACGACAGAACGCGGCATAAGCCAAGCCGCCTTCGGCAAATAGCCGGAGCGCAACTTGCTCATCAGCGAAATCAAAACGTCCGCGCCATCAGCAGAACCGAAAGCACCATCCGCGCCGGTTGCGACATGTTCCAAAACCCCCCAGCTTCGCGTCTCATCTCCGGTTGCCGCCGTAGCATAACTCAAAAAGCCGCGCGGTTGACCGACACCATCGCCGCTAACAAAAGCCGTATTTTCCCGACGCGAGAACCGGTCGGCAACACGATCAATCAGCCACGATTCCACATTAACAATGCTGTCATCTAAAAGCTTTTGCGTCGCCTTAGGCTGAGCAAACAGCTCATGCACAGGAATCCGAATACGTCCAATAGCCCCCTGATCCGTATCGCTGCGAGTCCCCAGTTCGGACACCCATTGCGCCTCCGCCTCATTCGTATCGCGCAGCATCTCGACAGCTTCGGAAGAAATACTCATCACGGTAGCCACCTGACGCATCGGGGTCGTCTCATACTGACGCGTGATAATCCGATCCGACATTTCAGTCGGCACCATGTACCCGCCTTGTTGGTCGGCAATCACGTTCATATCCTTGAGGTGGATTTCCTCATCCGGCTCAATCCCCTTGGTCACATAACGCAGAAAGGCCGACTTATATTCCGCCTGCCCCTCATCCAAAAGAATCTCACTGCCTCCGGCCATCGACGGACGACGCATCGCCGTCTTCACCGCGCTCATATCATCCTGAAGCCGGGTAATGGAGGTATCCAAACGCCCCAATTTATCATCGACCAAAACATCGACCGACCCCTTGCGTTCCAGTTCGTTCAAACGCTGATCGTTCACGCTTTTATATTCCTCAAAGGCACGCGCCAGCGTTTCCGACGCAGATTGCACTTCATTCATATTAATCATTCCATTTCCTTTCAGATTATTTATCCTTTAAAACACGCGCCGCTTTTCTCAGCCGCGTCACGACCGCTCGCGTAGCCGCCGTATCCTCTTTCCGTTTTTTTGTTTTTGTCGTTTTAACAACGCTCACACGCGCCGCCTCATTGGCCGGAAAAGTCACCAACGACACCTCGAACAGATCAACGTCCGTCAAAATCTTAGCCTTACGTTTTCTGTCGATCTTGCTACTCACGACGCGATAGCCGATCGAAAGACCGGTCACCGCCCGCATCTTCAAAAGCTCATACGCCTCGCGCCCCTTTTGCGTGGACAAAGCCAAACGCCCTTGCACGACAAGACCGTTTTCATCTTCCCCCATAGCAACCCAAAGCCCGATCGGCATGGTCGGGTCATGCATCCACAACATGGCTGGAGACGCATTCTTGGCCTGCCACGCGCTCAGCGACCGTTTAAAAGCCCCACGCGCGACAATTTCGTTATAGCTATCGACATTACCAAACACGCTGGCATAGCCGACAAAAAGCCCGTCTTCCGCCAGCGATTTTACAGCCAGCGGTTGGGTTATATGTTGAATACTCATAGGGTCCTTATTCGTTATTTTCTTTTGGCCCGTATCCCAACGCCTCGCGCTTTTCATCGTCGGTCAGGAAATCCGCGCCGGAAAGTTTGTCCCATAAAACATCGCGTTGATTGGTCAAAGCGCTGACCTCGTCGCGATCGTAAT
>JBFWLD010000203.1:0-3691 GCA_050252315.1 Bdellovibrionales bacterium | reverse complement strand
CGATTGGATCATAGGCCGATCATCCTGAAGATGACCACACAGAACGATAACCCGCAAACGATAATTCTAAAAATTTCTGAAGCCAAAGGCGCGTCTTTGGATGAGCTTCATCTACTTGAAAAACGAAACTGGACAACCGAAGATATTTCGGAAACCATAAAAAATGGCACAGCTTATCATGTCGATGAATAGAATCAATCCGAGAAATGAAGCAAAAACAATACACGAATTGATTAGAGCAAATAGGAAAAAATGATAGACTATCCCATACAAGAAGTTTCCGTTCGGCTTTTGGAAGAAGGCGTCGATACGACAAGAAAAACCAAAGCTATTGATCTAGGCAATGGTATTTTTAAACTTCTTCCAACAAAGAATTATGATCCTGAAGACGAAATATGGGAGTTTCTCCCCGGTTCCATCGTCCGCTGTGAAAGGCGTTCGAACCAAGGACATCCGGATATTTTTTTGGCTGTTGAGAAACTCTCTGGTCCGAAATTGTTTTAATCACTGGCCGCACTTTCCGTTGCCGAAAAGGGCGGAGAGGCCGCAATAAGAGCCGTAGAGCGCGACGGGATCGTAGCCTGCGCCGGAGACAAAGGTGAAGGGTTGGTCCGCGGCGGCCTCACCGTAGCTTTGATGGATGAAATACTCGAAGCTTTGCGCACGCGACAAACGCGTTTTGCCTTGCGCGGCGGCTTCGCAGCCTCGGTCCAGCAGGTTATCGCCGCTGATGTTTTTGCCAGCAAAAATATAGATCGACCGCAGCGGGTAGCGCATGCGGATCGCGTTGGCCCCTTTCCTTTTGGCGTAGGCAGGCAGTTTTTTGAGGCCATAGGGGTAATCGTCCAGCTTGGGGCAGGCTTTGACATCCGGGTTGATAAAACGGCGACCGCTTTCCGCTGGGCGCATATGAGTCATATAAAAATAGGAGGACGGGTTGGCCACAACGAACCGCACCGGCAAACGCTGGGCTGCCAGAATGTCCGGGGCTTGGCCCAACGCGGCATAACGCTGGACGAAATCACCACCAATCCCGTGGCCGACGAGGATAACCTGCCTCAGGGAGGGAAAACGTTCCCGGTCCGAAAGCAACAGCAGCAGAATATCCATCGCGGTAAAGGAGCTGACGCCCCGGCTTTTGGGCGTTAGTCGGGATTCGCCGCCATACTGCCACGGGTCCTCTAAAGACCAACGCGCGACCTGCCTGCCTTTATCCGGCAGGTGTTTGGCAAAGCGGATAATATCCACATCCAACGCAAAATGGGGGGCTAATATCAAGGTTTGCTCGCCGTTCGATCCGGCAAGCGTCATCAGGGTAGCCACGGATTCCGACGAATTACGCTGAATATCATGGATCACAATGATCGCGCGGGTTGTGTAATCGTGATTGGCGGTCAGGTCGTAATTGCTGGCGATCGGTAAAAGCTGGACCGCGCTGTCGTCGCTTGACGCATAGGGGAAAATGGGCAGGAATTGTTTGGGCAGCGCATTGACCGGCGGCAGGCTTTGGCGGGCCTTGAGGGGAGCCGTCTTCTTGGAGGTGGTCGGCGCGACAATCAGATCGTCTAAATTCGTATGCAAGTACAAATCCTTGATGGGCGGCGGCTTGGACGGGTCGAAATCGGCGGCTTCCTTGGGGTCCGAAGACGGCAGGACGGGCGTTTCCTCCGGAATCATGGGCGCGGCATAGACCTTATAGGGCGCTGGCGGTACATCCTCTTTTTTCTTTTTAGGGGCTGGTTTGGCTGGTTCCGGGTCCAGACGGTGGGCTTTGATGAGAGTGGGGTCGGAGTCTTCTTTTTCGGGTTCGGTCTTCTCCGGCTCGTCCTTGGGCAACAGATCGGACAGGCTTTGCCCGACCCCGCTGAATAAATCCGAAATCGAATAGACTTTATTGCCGCCTGCGCCCTGTGGGCCTGAGCGGTCGGCCTCCTGCCCCGTTGATTTAAATACATTCTTGGCATGAACCGGCGTGGTTAGGCAGGGAAGCAACAGGAAAAAAAAGATGAGATTTCTGACTTGTCTAGACCGCGCGATCATGGAAAAATTGCCTTTCGAAGAAGTCGTCTGCCTGTTCTTCTTCCCTTCTTCTAACCTAAAAAGAAACGTTCGAAAACCTAAAGATGAGAGATCCTATTCGCCTTCGTGTCGCTGCACTTGTCGATTTACCCAGAAGCCGGGTTTCGGGTGGCCACATTAAGGGCTGGGAGCAGCTCGTCCGTGCCGCCGCGCAGTCCGATTTGCCCTTGGACCTGACGCTTTACACCTCCGGCGAGCGGTTGGTGGAGGAGTTGGGGCCGCATGCCCGGATTAAACAACTTCCGCCGGTTTTCAGTACGCAACGGCTCAAATTTCTTCCCTATGTTCCGGATAATACCGATCTGGCCTCGTTTCACGAGGATTTAGCGGTCGAGCTGCGCGATATGGATGTGATCCATACAACGGACGGTTATTTTTGCTTTGCCAAGACTGCCGAGAAAATCAGCAAGAAATATAAAATACCGCTGACGACTTCGTTTCATACGGATACGCCCTCTTATGCTCGCGTTTTTACCCAGCTTACGATTGAGAAGATTTTCGGGTCCGGGTTTTTATCGCGCTTTTTGATGAAGACCATGCGCCTGCCCGAACGGCAGGAGCAAGCCAAACTGCGCCGCATGAAGAAACATTTGAAGGCTTGTTCCAAGGCGCTTTACACCCGCGATGAAGATCGGGCGTTGGCGGCCAGCGTCATCGGCGAGGACAATGTCCGGATGATGCGGCTGGGGGTTAATCGTTCACTGGTTGGCCCGCACCGTGAGGATCGCGAAGGCGTGGAAGCGGATTATCATATCCCGCCCGGCCAGATTGTTTTTATCTTTGTCGGCAGGCTGGATGTCGGCAAAAATATTTATACGCTGATCGAGGCCATGGAGAATCTGATAAGCGAAGGTCAGCCCGTGCATCTGATTACGGCGGGGCTTGGCCCTGCTGAGGAGGATCTGCGCCAACGGCTCGGCGCGCACGTTACGGTTGCCGGTTTTATCGACCCGAATGAACTGGCGCGGCTTTATGCCAGCGTGGATTGTTTGGCGTTGACTTCCGAAGTTGAAATCCGGAGCATGGCGGCCGTCGAAGCGATTACGTCAGGCCTTCCGGTTCTCGTTTCCGAAAAAAGCGGGATTGCCAGACTGTTCGATTATACGCCCGCCATGGTTACCGTTCCGTCCGGCACCGAGGCTTGGACCGCGGCCATGCGCGATTTTATTTCCTCCATCAACAAACGCGCGCATATGCATAAAGTCGCCCTTGCCTATGCCGAAACGTCGATCGCCAATTGGACCGAGGTTCTTGCTCGAGATTTGTTCGACACTTGGAAACTCGCCACAGAAAAAAAAAGCAAAACGCCAGCCCCATGACTCCTTCCGAAGATTTACGCCCCTCTTATTTCGGGCGCCGCATCCTTATCCTCGTGCCGCACCCCGATGACGAAATCGTGGCGTGCTGCACGACGCTGCAAAATGCTCAGCGCAATGGCTCGCGCATTTTTGCGCTGTATTTGACGCATGGCTGCGTGGCGAAGGAAACGCTTTGGCCGTGGGATCGGGCCTCTTACGACCGACGAGTTATTCGCAGACTTCAGGAATCCGTGCAGGCCGCGCGTCGGCTGAATATCAAGCCTATCAGCTATTCCGACAGGCCGTGCCGCCAG
>JBFWLD010000202.1:0-3701 GCA_050252315.1 Bdellovibrionales bacterium | reverse complement strand
GATCGCGCATCACCGCCGGTTCCCACAAACCATAGGCGCAACGCAAAACGCCCGTACGCATCACACGAGCATAAGCGGTTTCCTTAAGCTGGATTGGGCTCTTTTGCAAAGAAGAAGCCAGAAAGAAACCGGAGAATGCCGCAAGAAAGGAAAGAAAAAGGACAGCGACGGTGTTTGTCTTTCTCATACTTCCTCCCCGAATGCTGAATGCCGGATGTCGAATGCTATCTTTACAACTGCCGTGCGATCTCTTCGATCTCGAAGCACTCAATCATGTCGTTCTCTTGGATATTGTCGTAATTCTCGAACGCCATGCCGCACTCGAAGCCTTCGCGGACTTCCTTGACTTCGTCCTTCATGCGCTTAAGGGTCTTGAGCGCGCCTTCATGGATCACGACATCCTCACGCAGCAAGCGAACCTTGGCACCGCGTTTGACGATCCCTTCGGTAATCTTGCAGCCCGCAACCTTACCGACCTTCGTGATATTGAAGACCTGCAAAATCTTGGCATAGCCGAGGAATTTCTCGCGAAGTTCCGGTGCCAACATGCCGGAGAGGATCTGTTTCACGTCGTCGATCACGTTATAGATAATCGAATAGTAACGAATTTCGACGCCATCACGCTTGGCCATCTCACGAGCCTGCGGATTGGCGCGAACGTTAAAGCCGATGACCATACCGCGTGACGCATTCGCTAACGTGACGTCGGATTCGGTAATCGCACCGACAGCGGCATCAAGGACATGAACTTTGACCTCGGCATTGTCTTCCGACAATTTGACCAAAGCCGTCTTGAGCGCCTCGACCGAGCCGTGAACGTCCGCCTTGATAAGAATAGCAAACTCTTTAGCCTCGCCAGCTTTGATGTTTTCCATCATCTGTTCCAACGTCGTACGCGGCGTGGTGGCGCTGACCAAGGTACGTTTGCGGCGCAAGCGGAACTCGCTGATTTCACGCGCGCGTGCCTCGGACGGTACAACCGTCAGTTCGTCGCCCGCCAAAGGCGTGCCGTTCAGGCCGATCACTTCCACCGGCATGGCCGGCGTGGCTTCCTGCACGTTCTGCCCACGCTCGTTCATCAAGGCGCGAACGCGTCCCCACTCGCAGCCAGCCACAAAGATGTCGCCAACGTGCAAGGTGCCACGCTGGATCAACACCGTAGCCACATTGCCACGGCCTTTTTCCATCTTGGCCTCGATCACCGCACCTTCCGCCGGGCGGTCGGGATTGGCTTTCAGGTCTAGAATTTCCGCTTGCAGCAAGATAGCTTCGCGCAATTTATCCAGCCCCATTTTCTTCTTGGCTGAAATCTCGACGGACAAAACCTCGCCGCCCATTTCTTCGACCTGAACGTCATGGGACAACAGCTCTTGCCGCACACGATCCGGATTGGCCGCAGGCAAATCGCATTTGTTAATCGCGACAATAATCGGAGCCTTAGCGGCTTTCGCATGGCGAATGGCTTCAATCGTTTGCGGCATGATGCCGTCATCCGCCGCAACGACAAGAATAACGATGTCCGTCACATTCGCACCACGCGCGCGCATTTCGGTAAAGGCCGCATGTCCCGGCGTGTCGATAAAGGTGATGCGGTCAAAGCCATGCACGGCCTCACCCAGCTTAACCTGATACGCGCCGATATGCTGGGTAATGCCGCCAGCTTCACCGGCTACCACATCCGTTTCGCGCAACGCATCCAAAAGGGACGTTTTACCGTGATCGACATGGCCCATCACCGTCACAACAGGCGGACGCGGCTGCATCTTGTCGTCCGTATCCTCGATAATCGAAAGATTGGCTTCGACATCCGATTCGGCAACGCGCTTAACGCGGTGACCGAATTCCGTCGCCACAAGCTCTGCCGTATCCGCGTCGATGCTTTGCGTAATCGTCGCCATCACGCCCATTTTCATGAGGCATTTAATGACGTCTGCGCCGCGTTCGGCCATACGGTTGGAAAGCTCCTGCACCGTGATGACTTCCGGAATAATCACATCACGAACCTGCTTGACCTGTTCGGCCTTTTGCATGGCCTGACGCTTTTCGCGCTCGATCCGACGGCGCATAGAGGCTACGGAGCGATGCCGCCCACCATCCTCGCCATCCAACGCTTGTTGAACGTTGACCTTGCCGCCGCTACGGCGACGGTCCGACATACCACCACCGCCACCACGACGCGGAGCCGCACGGCCACCGCGACGGGGACGATCGCTATCCTCGTCTTCCGACGACATACCGCCGCGCCGCGACAAAGACAACCCGCGTTCCGCTGCCGATGCGGTGCCGCGCCCGGTCGTCGAACGCGATGTCGTTGTTGTGCTCGTCCCCTCTTCAGCCGACCGCGTGCTGGCCAATTGGCGCGCGCGCTGTTCGTCTTCCTGACGGCGACGTTCGCTTTCTTCACGCTCTTGAGATTGAATCATCTGCAATTCTTCCAACTCGCGCTGGCGCAGACGTTCGCGTTCTGTCATGGGAGAAACTGGTTCTTCCTGATGTTCCTGAGCTATCTTCTCTGCCGTTTCTTTCTCAAGCTTTTCCGCTTCCTTACGGCGCTGTTCATTTTCAATCACGGCCCCGCGCAACGCCCGCATACGCGATTCGCGTTCTTCGCTCGTTAATTGGCGTCCGGAACGGCTCGGCTGCGCGCCGCCCAGCGAGGCTTTGCCCCCCAAATCCACGGCGCGTGCTGCCGTCATTCCCGATCGAGTCTCGTTTGCACCGGAAGACGTGGCGCTTTCCGTCGAACGCTTGCGGCGAACCTCAACAGCAACCGTTTTCGTACGGCCATGTGAAAAGCTTTGCCGTACCGATCCGGCATTGGATTTCGCATTGTCGGAAGCCAACGGCTTTTTCAGTTCAAGCTTAGGTTTGCGGCCCCCAAGGCTAAGGACTTTTTTCGGCTCTTTATCAGTCATGTTCGTTACGCTATCCAGTCTTCGTTTCTATCGTCATGTTGCGCGCCTGTGACCCCTTGCCAACGGGCGCATTCTTTCTTGAGCTTCTGTGTCAGGGCGTGGGGTTTAAGGCCGATGGCTGCCAAATGTTCATACCCTAAAGCAGCACCGAGTTCATCCCGCGAAAAACCAGCGTGAACGGCCTGCGCCTGCGACAATTTCTTTCGGCAATCCCGACCAGCATCCTTGGCGAAAAGCACAAAGGCCAAAACGCCTTTGCTCAAAGCCTGTTCAACCTGAGGCTGGCCCGTGACGACAACCCCGGCCCCACGGGCAAGGCCCAGCAGATCAAGGCAGCGCTTGGCTAAAAGCGTTTCCACTTGAGCCAATAGGTTGTCCGGCAAAAACGCCTTTGTTTTCGCCGCGCGAGAGAAAAGATTTTTAGAAATAGCCTCGGACAAGGCAGCCTGGTCGGCAGACACCCAAAGACCGCGTCCCGGCAACCGCTCCGCCAAATCGGGAACGACCCGACGGTCAGGGCCAAGAACAAAACGGATCAGTTCGCTTTTGGGTTTATCCTCTTTGCAGACAAGGCAGCGGCGTTCCGACGGCTTTAAATCCGTTAGCGTACCTGCTTCTTGGTCTGAAAAGGTGTGCCCCATAAGCATATGATTCCGTTCGCCCTCATCGTCTTTACATGGTGTCGTCGGTTTCTTCGTCCGCAAACCAATGCGCACGAGCCGCCATGATGATTTCATTGGCACGATTTTCCGTAAGCTCGTCTTCCCCGACAATCTCACGCAATTC
>JBFWLD010000201.1:0-3736 GCA_050252315.1 Bdellovibrionales bacterium | reverse complement strand
AGTCGACAAGGGGGAGGGGGGGTGTTTTCATTTCAAAAATTAAAGTCTGGGGGTTTTTTGTATTGCACTGCAATCTTGGTTAACATCTTTAAGGATGCTTGTTTTTAGATTTTATTTCAGTTTGTCAAATGCGGATGATGCGTATATGGTGCGCCCGTTGATTGCACCTATCCTCAATCAGGGAGAAGAAAGTTATGACCTCTCAGTCAAAATGGGTTTACTCGTTCGGCGACGGCAAAGCGGAAGGACGCGCGGATATGCGCAACCTTTTAGGCGGCAAAGGCGCTGGGCTTGCGGAAATGAGCAACCTTGGTTTGCCGGTTCCTCCGGGCTTTACGATTACCACTGAGGTCTGCACCTATTTTTACGCCAACGAAAAGAGCTATCCCGAGAGCCTGAAAGAGGAAGTCTCCAAGGCGGTCAAGACGGTTGAAGCTATCGTCGGCTGCAC
This sequence comes from Bdellovibrionales bacterium, assembly GCA_050252315.1. GTDB lineage: Bacteria > Pseudomonadota > Alphaproteobacteria > UBA9219 > UBA9219 > UBA8914. The sequence continues at coordinate 3,285 of JBFWLD010000201.1, read as the reverse complement.
GTTCGGCGATGCTGCCAATCCTTTGCTGGTTTCCGTTCGCTCCGGGGCGCGGGCCTCCATGCCGGGCATGATGGACACGATCCTTAACCTTGGCTTGAACAGCGAAACGGTCGAAGGTTTGGCCAAGCGCAGCAAGGATGCTCGGTTCGCTTATGATTCCTATCGTCGCTTTATCCAGATGTACAGCTCGGTCGTGCTTGAGATTTCTATGCACAATTTCGATGAGGTCATGGAAGACGTTAAGCGCGCGCGCGGCTATACGCTTGACACGCAGATGTCCGCCGACGATTGGAAGGAAGTCATTGCCTCCTATCTTAAGGTTGTCGAGTCAGAAACCGGCAAGCCATTCCCTCAGGATGTACATGAACAGCTTTGGGGCGCTGTCGGCGCCGTGTTCGGGTCGTGGATGAACCCTCGCGCCATCACCTATCGCCGCTTGAACGAAATCCCCGCAGATTGGGGCACTGCCGTCAATGTGCAGGCGATGGTTTTCGGCAATATGGGCGATGATTGCTGCACCGGCGTTGCCTTTACGCGCAACCCTTCGACCGGAGAGAACGCTTTTTACGGCGAGTATCTTGTCAATGCTCAGGGCGAAGACGTGGTTGCCGGTATTCGTACCCCTCAACATCTGACCATCAAGGGCAAGCAGGAGAACGCCTCCGATCTTCCCGCCATGGAAGAAGTCATGCCCGACGTGTTCAAGCAGTTGAATGACGTTCGTTTGAAGCTTGAGAAACATTATCGCGATATGCAGGACCTTGAGTTCACGGTTCAGCAGGGCAAGCTTTACATGCTGCAAACCCGCACGGGTAAGCGCACGGCTCCTGCGGCTTTGCGCATTGCGGTTGAGCTGGTCGGCGAGGGACTGATCTCCAAGGAAGAGGCGATCACGCGTATTGAGGCTTCCTCTTTGGATCAATTGCTGCACCCGACATTGGACCCCAAGGCCGAGCGTAAGATTTTGGCTAAGGGCTTGCCTGCGTCTCCGGGCGCGGCTTCCGGCATTGCCGTCTTTACTGCCGACGAAGCTGAAGAGCTGGCCGGTAAGGGGCAGAAGGTTATTCTGTGCCGTATCGAAACTTCGCCGGAAGACATTCACGGCATGCATGCCGCGCAAGGCATCGTGACCAGCCGTGGCGGTATGACCAGCCATGCGGCGGTGGTGGCTCGCGGTATGGGGCGTGCCTGCGTCGCCGGTGCAGGCGATCTGCATATCGACTATGCCAAGAAGACGATGAGCGTCCGCGACGTCACGGTTAAGGCTGGGGACATGATTACGATCGACGGCTCGAAGGGCGAGATCATGTTGGGCGAAGTTCCGACGATCCAGCCGGAACTTTCCGGCGATTTCGGCACGCTGATGGCGTGGGCCGACAGCGTTCGCAAGCTGCGCGTTCGCGCCAATGCGGAAACTCCGCTTGATGCGCGTACCGCCGTTAAGTTCGGCGCGGAAGGTATTGGCCTTTGTCGCACCGAGCATATGTTCTTTGACGCGGAACGCATCATTGCCATGCGCGAAATGATTGTGGCTGAAAACGAGTCCGGTCGTCGCGCGGCGTTGGCCAAGTTGCTGCCGTATCAGCAAAAGGACTTTGAAGATTTGTTCACCATCATGGACGGTCTGCCGGTCACGATCCGTTTGTTGGACCCGCCTTTGCACGAGTTCTTGCCTAAGAACAAGAATGAGATCGAGGATGTGGCCAAGAGCGCTGGGACCAGCGTTGAGTTCGTTGAACGTCGTGCGGCGATGCTGCATGAAGCCAACCCGATGCTTGGGCATCGCGGATGTCGTCTGGGGATTTCCTATCCTGAAATCTACGAAATGCAGGCGCGCGCTATTTTCGGCGCTGTCATCGCGATGAAGAAGCAAGGCAAAGACGTGGCTCCGGAAGTCATGATCCCGCTTGTTTCAATCAAGAAGGAACTGGACGTTCTGGCCGACATGGTGCGCGGCGTTGCCGCTTCCATGATGAAGGAAGCTGGCGTTGAGTTTAAGTATATGGTCGGCACCATGATCGAGCTGCCTCGCGCCGCGTTGCGGGCCGGGGTGATCGCTGAAACCGCCGAGTTCTTCAGCTTCGGCACCAACGACTTGACCCAAACGACCTTTGGCTTGTCGCGTGACGATGCGGGCTCGTTCCTGCCGGATTATTATCGCACCAATGTCTTGGAACATGATCCGTTCGTCACCATCGACCAAGATGGCGTCGGCGAATTGGTCAAGATTGCTGCGGAACGCGGTCGCGCCACGCGCGAGAACATCAAGCTCGGCATTTGCGGCGAGCATGGCGGCGATCCTGCTTCCGTCAAGTTCTGTCATCGCGTCGGGTTGAACTATGTGTCCTGCTCGCCTTATCGCGTTCCTATCGCTCGCCTTGCCGCTGCGCAGGCTGCGATCGAAAGCGACGCGGATGTGCAGGCGCGGTTGAATGCGGCGTAAGCCAGTAAGCATTTAGCATCTGGCATTTAGCATTTAGGGGGAGGGCGGAAATGGCCCTCCCCCCTTTTTTTTGTTAACCATTCATTTTCTTGATCGACGTGCTCTCAGGCTGTAGTTTGTATGTAAGATTAGTGGCCGCCTTATTGTGGGTTTCAGGTTCTTATTCACCAACTCTCGAACTGTGATGGATATATTTTATGCCTCAGATTCAATGCAAAGATTATTTTCAAGGCATTGATGCCTTGGTGTTGCGCATCGACACGGCGATGAAGAATCAAAATCAGCAACAAACGCGGTTTCTAGACAACTTAAAAGCGAGCGTTCTATCGTCGTTTTCACCGTTACAAAAATGTTCGGCTGAAAGAATGCATAAAAATCTGGTGAAGATTGCTCATGTTGCGCGGGAAAAGAAAGACGAGGATTTGCCCAAAACGCTGGAAAGGCCCGTGTCAAGCGGTAGCCTTTCCTTTATCCGAGCTGTTGTCTTTGTTTGTAAAAAGCATGCCTTGCCGGATGCTATTTGGCACGATATTCAATTGGTGCAATCTATAGGTTTAATTCCTGAATCTACACGTTATTGTATCAATCTCGGCGAGTGTAGGGCTAAGAAGGTTGATACCCTAGGCGATGTGTTCGGTTTGGTATATGGACCTAAATGTGGACCTCAAGAATTGTTGAAGGCGCATCCGGAGTGTAATTTTACGATCCGGTGTGGCTAGATGTCGTGTCTCGACAGGTTGTTCACGGATAATCTGGACATAGGGGTCATACCTTTGAGGCCGAAGTGAGGACGATGATAGTTGTAGTGGGTGAGGAAAGGCAAGAGGTCCGCCGTGCGGTCT
>JBFWLD010000200.1:0-3747 GCA_050252315.1 Bdellovibrionales bacterium | reverse complement strand
TCTTTCCAGCCCGGCGATTCCGTTATTGTCAACGTCGGTATAACCGACAAGATGGGAGGTCAACGCGCCAGAAGGGTACAGCCTGCTTTCATCGGGTACGAATTCCAGCCCGGCGATCCCCATTTTGTTGATGGCGTAATATTGACGCGGGGTAAGGTGGCGACGAAGGGTGATATACCGTTTGCTGTTTTCAAGAGCCTTGATCAGACGCGGCGCGTTCAAGTCAGGCAGAACGGTCAGCAGTTTTCCTGCGGCTTCTTGAGCGTCCATGACTTTTTTGGCGTCGGCCATCAGCATCATGGTTGGCAAAGATGTTGCGATAATCGTGCCGTTTCTATCTAAAATATCGGCGCGGGCCGTGACGGGCATGTCGGGAGAAGCCGCCTGAATGGGGTTGGGTTCCTGCGCTTTTTTGCCAAAGGTCAAAAAGGCGATCCGTCCGGAAATGACGGTGAAGATCAGGGTGAAAATGAGAATAACGACGCCCAGACGCGTTTTGGCGCGATGCAGAGCAAACTCGCCCGGCGAGTTCAATTTACGCAAAGAGGTAGGCGCGGCAAAAGAACCAAAAAGCCCCGGAAGGGAGGGCTGATTGGGAGAAAGTCGGCGGCGTTTAGAGGACCGCCATGAGTTCATTGCACGGTGCCCGGATCGGCAAGGGCGACCGTTTCATCCTTGACGAGTCTTAAAGAAGTCGGCTGGGCATAGCTGTCTTGAGCCGTCTTACGAAAGATCAGGTGCGTATTGATTCTTCCTGTTTCAGATGTCGCAATCTTGGGTTTGTGTGCGGCGTGACGCTGCCGCAAATTAGCAATGGCATGCGTGTTGGCCGAGGCCGTTTGCGTTCCAGAAGCGCTGCGCATGGGAACAAGCTGCGAGATTTTGCTCAGCCGCGTAACCTGCGTAGGCGAGGTCGGCTGAAGCTCCAAATGTTTACGGGCGGCTTCTTCGATCCGGGCGGGATTGGCCAAATAAACCCATTCGGCTTTCAGGACGTGGATGTTTTTTTGTTCCGTTTCAATTTGAGTGTTCAGGCCGCGCAACTGCCGGTCCAGCTCTTCCACGCGATAGCTGGTGTGGTAGAGGCCGAGGCTTACGAAAAGCGTCAGCGAAAACCAGATGAGGATAGTCGAGGACCGGGTCATACGTTCTTCTCCATGGGGATCGGTGCATCCGTTCGTTGCGCCACCCGAAGCCGGGCCGAACGCGAACGGGGATTCGCTTCGATCTCGGTTGCGGATGGTACTTGCGGTTTGCGAGTCAGCAAGTGAAATGTTGGCTTGACAGCTTTGGCTTCAAGCACGGGAAAATGGCGTGATTCGTGGGGCGCGCTGCCGCTGTTGGCGCGCAGGAAGGCCTTGACGCAGCGGTCTTCCAGCGAATGGAAGGAAACGACGGCCAGCCGTCCTTCGGGTTTTAAGAGCGCCGTGGCCGCTGCAAGGCCGCGTTCAAGCTCGCCCATTTCATCGTTAACCGCGATGCGTAAGCCTTGGAAAGAGCGGGTGGCCGGGTCCACCCCGTCTTTAGAGCGCGGCACGACGCTACGGATCAGGTCGGCCAGCTTTTGGGTTGTAATGATCGGCGTCTTTTGACGTTCTTCGACGATTTTACGCGCGACACGGCGGGAGAATCGCTCTTCGCCATAGGTATAGAAAATATCGGCAAGCTCGGTTTCGCTGGCCGTACGAATGACATCGGCGGCGCTGTCGCCTTCGCGGCTCATGCGCATATCAAGGGGGCCATCCTCCTGAAAGGAAAAGCCACGGCCCGCCTGATCCAATTGCGGAGAGGACACGCCAAGGTCAAAGGTGATGCCGTCGATCCCGTTTTCATAGTCTGGGCCGACAAGCTCGCGCATTGTGCCGAAGGCCCCATGCAAAAGCTGTAAACGCGGGGCGAAATCCGTGACCATTTTTTGCCCGGCCTGAATGGCGTCGGGATCGCGGTCGATGCCGATCACGCGCGTTGTGCTGTTGGCTTCAAGGATCGCCCGGCTGTACCCGCCGCGACCGAATGTGCCGTCGATATAGATGCCGCCTTCGCGCGGGGCGAGCGCGTCGATCACCTCACGCAGCATTACAGGAATATGTTCGGGGTGCGTCGGCATAGCGATCATGCGCCCCCCTCGATTTTGCTGGCCGCAGCCGCAATGATTTGACTGAGTGAAATATCCTTGGCGCGGGCCGCACTGCGCGAAGTTTCGTCGTGCGCCGCGAATTTTTCCGGATTCCAAAGCTGGAAGGTTTTCCGCCGCCCGACAAAAGCGACTTCGTCGGTGATGCCGACAATGCTGGTCAAAGACGGGGGAAGGATCACACGGCCCTCGCTGTCAAAGGGAACCTGTACGGATCCGCCGAAGATGGTGGTTTCGATCAGCTCCAGCGTTTCAGGGGGCAGGTCGAGCTTTTCAAGGCTTTGGCTGAGGATTTCCAGATGCGCGACCGAGCATCCGTCCAGCGCATCCTGTTGTAAGGAACGAAAAACAACAATGCCGGGCGCATCGACTCCCAAAACGGCACGAAAAGAGGCCGGGACAGATACTCGTCCTTTCTTGTCAATCTTGTTGACAAAACGGGAGAGGAAAACGGCCATTTATGCCTCTAGAAACAAGGGGTTGCTTGTAGTCTTTCCCTTTTATCCTTGAACATCGTCGTTTCGCTCGTCATGTAGGTTTGACTACATTTCCTCGCTCACGCCTTGTCCAAAAATGAAATGGAGCGGCTATTTTGTTGTTGCACCGCAATAAATCAAATCATGGGCCTATATGGGATACCATGGGAGAAGATGGGAAATCAAGGGAATATGTGGTAAAAATACGTTAATTCAAAAGAAAAATTATTACCAAAAAGGAACGTATGAATGCTGTGCTGTGGATAAGTTAGTCAAAAGAAGTAAACAAAAAGAGAACATCTATACGAGTTCTTGATTTGTTCTTTTTAAGGAGAACAAACAAGGCCTGCCAAAGGGGGCTCCCTTGGTTGAACGGAAATATAGGATTATAGGTTTTTAAACCGTGCCGGATTACCGATCGCGATATGGGCGTCGGGCATATCATTGTAAACGACCGCGCCTGCCGCGATTTTACAGGCGTTTCCAATTTTTATGCCTTTAAGGACGGTGGCATGCGCGCCCATGAAGATCCCGTCGCCTAGCTGGGCTGCGCCGTGTGTTCCGGCATAGGGGGAAAAGGTGCAGAAATCTCCCAGACGTGTTTCATGGGCGACGCTGCCATAAATATTGATTGTGCCGTGACGTCCGATGAAACTTTCCGGACCGGCAAAAGAGAAGGGCGCAAAGACACAGCCTTCGCCGACCTGTGCGGTGGGCGCGATGACAGCGCTGGGATGGATGAGGGTAGCAAACCTAGCCCCTTGCGCGGCCAGCCGTTCGTGAAAGGCGCGTTTATGGGGCGGTTCGGCTATTGTAATCACATAAAGCGCAGAGGGATCGACCGGCATATCCGTGCCGCCAAGGATAGGTAAGCCAACGCGATGATCCCCGACCTCTTTCGTGTCGTCCAGAAAGCCTTTGACTTCGAAAGAGGCTGTGTTGGTCCGCACCATGTCTTGCGCATAAAGGGCGGCCTCGATTCCAAAGCCACCGGCACCAATAAGAATAAGAGAAGTCATGAAAGGCGCACCCATTTACATAAAAAGTCAAAAAGATCGACGCCGTCCCACACAGGATCGAAGGACAAAGCCTCGCCCGGACGGACGATCCGGTCCACGCCCCGCCCGTTGCAGGCTT
>JBFWLD010000199.1:0-3751 GCA_050252315.1 Bdellovibrionales bacterium | reverse complement strand
AAATTCAGCATGTACAGTCCAGCGATACCGACGAAAGACGCGACCGTCATAACCCAAAAAGCTAGAGGCTGCGTCACTGGCTGGCGACCAAAAACCGGCAAGGCCACGGCAGCCAACAACATGATGACGATCGCCGTCATCCCCGCCAAGGAGGTATGAATAATGTCAACGTGACGTACGGCTTCCGTCAAAACAGCGCCATTGGAGGCAGGCTGAGAAGTTTGTCCGGCGTTTTGTTCGTCAAGGGCGGTCATCGGCAAGCCCATAAATGACCTATTTCACGTCTTTAAGTTGCTCATAAAGAGCAACATGGACCTGAAACAACTGGCCATCGAGATAGAAGGGAATAATCATATAGGGGCCGCGGTGAAACTGGCTGACGAAATGGCCTTTGCCCGTAACAACACTGGGAATACCAAGTTTGAGTCCGTAGCCGCGCCCATTTAGCTGTGTTTTAATCTGGCCGAAAATCATATTGGTCAGTTCACCAACAGCATCGACCGTCATTTCACGCGTAACCGAAACTGAATTACCGACGATGTTCGGCAACAAATCGCGCACCGTCTCGAAAGTCAGGCACAACGTCATCGTTCCTTCAAGACCTTCTTGAACCAGCGCGATCACGCCCGATACATCCCCGACAAGGGAAACCATGCCTCGACCTATTTCCGGTGATCCTGCCGTGACGTTAGCGCGAAAGGTCGTTTGAACGGCAGCGATCACGGCCTGCGTAATCTCTGCGGCTAATGTATCGTCCAATCGTAAATGCTGTGCCCCTTGTCCCATCGGAAATCCTTTTCCCACTTTAGCCAGAAAAATCCGCTTATACTGATTGTGAAACTCTGATTAGGCTTTTTAGGCTTTTTGACGCTTGCGCTTGAGCCATTCATGAATCTCGAACAACTTCTTACTCAAATCGCCGGGAGAAACCGGTTTGATGATGTAGGATGTCGCTCCGGCTTTAATGGCTTTCATGATATTCTGCTGCTCCGATTCTGCGGTGAGCATCACAAAGGCCGTCTCTGAATATTCAGGCCGGGTACGAAAATAGTTCAGCACTTCCAAACCGGAAATCGTAGGCATATTCCAGTCCAGAAAAACAATATCATAGGGCTGTTTAACGTCTTTCGCTTTCTGAACGAGATCAATGGCTTCATTGCCGTCAGCCGCCGTTTGAATATTGGTGATCTTCGCCTCTTGGAGCGTGTTACGAACAAACTGACGAACCAAAAAATGGTCATCGGCAATCAGAACCTTGAGTTGAGCTAATTGACTCACAATAACTCTCCATTTGATACGAGCATGGCACTACCCCCGACAAACGATAACCGACCAACGCAAGACCAAGCCAATCGTTAAAAAAGGACATCCGGACAAGGGGGCAAACCCAGACCTCTTCGTTTTCTCACAAATATATTTCCGTATGGTTAAAGCCACGCACACAAAAAAAGCAAAAAAACGCAAAAAGGTCTGAAAAATCAGGACTTAAGATCCAAGACCTGCACAAGTGAATCGTAAACGGTCATCATTTCTTCCATACCGTCCACGCTCTTGAGCATGCCTTTCCCCTCATAATAGGGCAAAATCGGTGCTGTTTGGTCACGATAGGCCTGCAAGCGAGTCTTCATGGTTTCAGCATTGTCGTCCACTCGGCGGGTAAATTCGGTTGAACCACAGGAGTCGCAAACGCCCTCCACCTTCGTGGGTTTGAACTTGTCGTGGAAGCCTTCTCCGCATTTGGCGCAGGTGAACCGACCCGCAACACGCTCAACCAGCTTTTCCTCATCGACCTTCAGTTCGATAATCGAATCAAGCTTCATCCCCTTGGCGGCGAGCATCTCGTCCAAAGCCTCGGCTTGTGGAACCGTGCGCGGGAATCCGTCCAGAATAAAGCCTTTAGCACAATCGGGCTGGCCAATACGGGCTTCGATCAGCCGGACCATCAGGGCGTCGGGAACAAGCTCCCCCTTATCAATCAAGGCTTTTGCCGCTAGGCCAAGGGGCTCCTTATTCTTGATCGACGCGCGCAACATATCGCCGGTTGACAGTTGGACCATACCAAACTCTTCTTCCAACATTCTGGCTTGCGTGCCTTTGCCTGCTCCCGGAGGCCCCAGCAAAATAATGTTCATGTCGAACTCCCCTTTTATTTCGCGTTGAATTTGCTCTTCTTAATCAAGCCCTCATACTGATGCGCGATCAGATGCGACTGGATACGAGAGATGGTGTCAATCGTGACGCTGACAACGATCAAAAGCGACGTGCCGCCCAGATAAAAAGGAACGGACTTCGTGCTCATTAAAAATTCCGGCAGCAAACAAATCACGACCAGATAGAGCGATCCGACAACCGTCAGGCGCGTTAGCACATAATCGAAATAGTCGGACGTATTGGCACCGGGTCGGATACCGGGAACAAAGCCACCATATTTGCGCAAATTCTCCGCCGTTTCGACCGGGTTAAAGACCACTGCCGTATAGAAAAACGAGAAGAAAATGATTAGAGCCGCATAAAGCACCATGAACAACGGCTTGCCATGCCCGATCGCGGTCACAAGGTCAGCCAGCCAGCCGCCCTTTTCCTGCAAATCGGTAAAGCTTGCCAAGGTCAACGGAAACAGGAGCAAGGAGCTTGCAAAAATCGGCGGGATAACGCCGGAGGTATTGAGCCGTAACGGCATATGCGACGCTTCGCCGCCGTACATTTTATTGCCGACTTGGCGCTTCGGATAATTCACCAAAATCCGGCGCTGGGCGCGTTCAAAAAACACGCAAGCCGCAAGAACAGCTACCGTCAGCACAATAACAAACAGAATAAACCAAGTGGACAACGCGCCCGTGCGCCCCAACTCTAACGTCTGGGCAATCGCATGCGGCAAGTTCGCCACAATACCCGCATAGATGATCAAAGATACACCGTTACCAATGCCACGCGCCGTTATCTGTTCCCCCAGCCACATCAAGAAAACCGTGCCGCCGGTCAAGGTAACCATCGTGCTTAAACGAAAAAACAGTCCCGGATCCATCACGGCGCTGCCGCCGCCCGCCGTCATCCGTTCCAGCCCTGCGGCCAGTGCATAGGACTGCACAATGGCGAAAACGACCGTCAAATACCGTGAGTATTGGTTGAGCTTCATGTGCCCGGCCTGCCCTTCTTTCTTCAAGGCCTCAAAAGCAGGCAAAATCGCCGAAAGAAGCTGAACGATAATCGACGCCGTAATATAAGGCATAACGCCAAGCGCAAAAATCGTCATACGCATCAACGCGCCACCGGCAAACATATCAAACATGCCAAGAATACCGCCGCTGTGCGCCTTAAAAATCTCCCCCAAAGCTACGGGGTCGATCCCCGGCACAGGGATATAGGTACCAGCACGATAGATGATCAACGCCATCAAGGTGAACCAGATACGACTTTTAAGCTCCGTCGCCTTGTTGAATGCAGAAAAATTGAGGCTGGCGGCAAGCGTTTCAGCAGGAGAAACCATGGGTCACGACTATTCTTGGTTATAGTTATCAGGAAAACACACCCTCACGCTGCGCGCAGAATCGCTCGCCGCGTCAAGAGAGGCGCAATGTAGCATCAGCCGTCCGGCTTAGCAAATCAGGAAATCAACAACGATGGGAAGGAACTTGGTCGATAATATATTTGACCGCTTGATCGTAAAGTTTTTCAGGAAGGCATTTAGGATTAGGGATACAGAAATGATTCGAAAGATCACGTTCAATGCGATATTCGCTATGCCCCGTTA